>CAYRNB010000047.1:0-16315 GCA_964425315.1 uncultured Rhodoblastus sp. | reverse complement strand
AATTTCATCATGACGCATGAGCCGGCGATCCGGCTCGCCGCATTCGCCGGCGTTTTGTCCGCCGTCGCGCTTTGGGAGGCCCTGCGTCCCCGAAGGCCGCGTCTTTTTTCGCGCCGGCGGCGCTGGCCGAGCAATCTGGCGATCGTCGCGCTGAACAGCGTCGTCGCGCGCGCGTTGCTTCCGCTTTCGGCGGTCGCGCTCGCCGCGCTCGGCCAGAAACATGGCTGGGGGCTGCTCAACAATGTCGCGCTTAACGGCGCGCTGAAGATCGTCGTCGCGGTGGTCGCGCTCGACCTGGTGATCTATTTTCAGCACGTTCTTTTCCATGCCGCCCCGGCGCTTTGGCGCCTGCACCGCATGCATCACGCCGATCTCGATTTCGACGTGACCACCGGCGCGCGGTTTCACCCCGTCGAGATCGTCCTGTCGGCGGGACTCAAGCTGGCGGCGATCGCGGCGCTTGGCGCGTCGCCGCTCGCTGTGCTGATTTTCGAAATCCTGCTCAACGCCACCGCCATGTTCAATCACGCCAACGCCGGACTGCCGGAAGGCCTGGACCGTGTCCTGCGCTGGATCGTGGTCACGCCCGACATGCATCGGGTTCATCATTCGATCCTGCCGCAGGAGACCAACAGCAATTTCGGCTTCAACCTGCCCTGGTGGGACAGGCTTTTCGGCACTTACCGCGCTGCGCCCGCAATGGGCCACGAAGGCATGACCATCGGCCTGACCGAATTCCGCGATCCGGCGCAATTGCGCCTCGACCGTCTGCTCATCCAGCCGCTGGTCGAGGCGAAGGACGAAGTCACGATCGGCCGGCGCGAATGAGCGGATGGCGCTTTTAATTTTTCCAGAGCGCTCAGGCGCCGCACCGGCCCAATCCTTCCGGCCGCCGTTTTAAGCGACGCGTTTGCTTCGCCTCTTCATTGCGGCGACGTCGAAGACGCGCACGCCGGCTTCCGGCGGCGGCGGCGCGAGCCAGGGCGAAGCAGCAAGAGTCGCCTGCGCGTCGGCAAGACCCTGCGCCCAGCGCGCGCGCATGGTCCGCCGGCTGAATTCGTAATCCTTGAACCAGCCCTGCGGCTCGCCCGGCCGGTAGATCAGATGGGCGATGTCCATGCGCGTGACGCAGGCGATTTCGTCGAGAAAGACCGCCTCGGGCGAATGCTTCAGGTCCTGCGGCAGCTTGTCGAGCAGGTTCATCAGATTGTGCCTGATGTCGTGCAATGTGCGAAAGGTATCGACGCCCTTGCGCGTGCGGCTCGAAAAGCGGATGTCGCTGATGCGCTCCATCACCTGTTCGATCGTCTGCGGCTGGCGTCCGGCGGCGGGAAAAACGTCGACCTGGAAGGCGAGGCGGCTGCGGCGCGGATAATAGTTCAGTACGTATTCGAGCGGCGTGTTCGAGACAAGGCCCCCGTCCCAGTAACAGGCGCCGTCGATCTCCACCGGCGGAAAGGCGGGCGGCAGAGCGCCGCTGGCCATGACATGTTCCGGGCCGATGCGCATTTCGCGGCTGTCGAAATAGCGGAAATTGCCGGTGGCGACATCGACCGCGCCGACGCTGAGCCGTATCTCGTCGGAATTGATCAGGTCGAAATCGACGAGGCGCGTCAGCGTCTCGCGCAGGGCCGACGTATCGTAATAGGAGTTCTGGCGGCCGCCCGTCAGCAAGACGCCGGGCGCGCGCGGCGTGAAAAAACCTCTTTCGCCGAAAAAAATCGCCGACAAGGCGGCGCTCACGCGCAAGATCGGCTCGAACGGCCCGCGCGTCTCGTCGGACGGCCAGATATTCTCCCGCGTCACCGTCTCCCAGAATTCCCGCAGACGTGCGACGCGCATCTCCGGCGCATTGCCGGCGATCAGCGCGGCGTTGATGGCGCCGATGGAAATGCCCGCGACCCAATCCGGCAAATATTCCGATTGCGCCAAAGCTTCATAGACGCCGGCCTGATAGGCGCCGAGCGCGCCGCCGCCCTGCAAGACCAGCGCCACATTCTTGTCGTAGGACGCCGGCCGCGCCGGCGCCGATGGTTTCACACTCTTGTCCATTCGAGCCGTCCCTTCCATCCTTTCCTTCGATTACGCCAACCGGCTGAAGAAGTTACGCGAATCGTAACATTTCGGTTTCGTCGGCGAATAAAGAAGGTCGCGCGCTTTTGGCTATCGGCGCCGCACGGCAAATTAAAGACAGGACATCCGAATGGAATATTCCGCGCTGCTTTTCGTACTCGTATTGTTCGTCGCCTACGCCAACGGATCCAATGACAATTTCAAGGGCGTCGCGACGCTCTATGGCGCGAACGCCGTCGATTACCGAACCGCGATAGCGCTCGGCACGATCGCGACTTTCGCTGGCGCGGCGGCCTCGGCCTGGCTCGCCAGCGCTCTCGTTCAGGCCTTTTCCGGCAAGGGGCTGGTTCCGGCCGCCGTCGTCGCCTCGACCAATTTCAAACTGGCGGTCGCTACAGGCGCGGGACTCACCGTCATTCTGGCGACGAGACTGGGGTTTCCCGTCTCGACCACCCATGGCTTGACCGGCGCGCTCGTCGGGGCGGGGCTGATGGCGGCGGGCGAGAAGCTCAACCTCCGCCATCTCGGTTCGGCCTTTTTTCTTCCGCTTCTCGCAAGCCCCGTCATGGCGGCCTTCACCGCCGTTCCGCTTTACAAGGCGGCGCAGAGGCTGACGCGCAGATTGGGCGTCGGCAAGCAAACCTGCCTCTGCGTCGGGCCGGGGCGCTATGCGCCGCTCGCCGCGCAAGGCGATCATTGCGCGTTTGAAGCGTCCGGCGTCGCGACACTCGACATGGTCGTTGGCGAAGCGCCGGATTGTATGGAAAAATACGATGGCCGGGTTTTCGGCGTGACGGCGCAGAAACTGGTCGATCGCCTGCATTTGCTCAGCGCCGCCGCCGTCAGTTTCGCGCGCGGACTGAACGATACGCCGAAAATCGCCGCGCTGCTTCTCGCCTTCTCAGCGCTCAATCTGCATGTCTCGACGATCGCCGTCGCTCTCGCCATGGCGGCGGGCGGCCTGATCAGCGCGCGGCGCGTGGCGGAAACCATGAGCCGGAAAATCACGCCCATGCGCGACGGCCAGGCTTTGACCGCCAATCTCGTCACCGCCTTCTATGTGATCTTCGCCTCGCGGCTCGGCCTGCCCGTTTCGACGACCCATGTCGCGGTCGGCGCGATCGGCGGCGTCGGCGCGGCCAAAGGCGAGGCCAATCGGCCCATGATCGGGGCGATCGCTCTGGCCTGGGTCCTGACCCTTCCGATCGCGGCGCTCGGCGGGGCCTTGGCCTATCTCGCCGCTTCCGCCATAAATTGAAAAAACGATTTTCCAGCGAGGACCGTCGATGAACATGAATCTCTCCGTCACCCGCGACGTCTACAGGGAAGCGGCGTTAAAACCCCAGCAGGGCCTGTGCTGCACGACGACGCCGGTCTGGCGCCTGCCCGGCCTGAGCGTCCCGCCCCGCATGCTGGAGATGAATTACGGCTGCGGCAGCACGGTCAATCCGCGCGATCTCGCGGGCGAGCCTTCCATTCTTTACGTGGGCGTCGGCGGCGGCATGGAGCTTTTGCAATTTTCCTATTTCGCCCGCCGCGCGGGCGCGGTGGTCGGCCTCGACGTGGTCGATGAAATGCTCGCCGCCTGCGACGCGAATCTGCGCGAGGCGGAAAGTGAAAATCCGTGGTTCCGGCGCGACTTCGTCGATCTGCGCAAGGGCGACGCGCTGCATCTGCCGATCGAAGATTCCAGCATCGACGTCGCGGCGCAAAACTGCCTGTTCAATATTTTTCATGACCGCGAACTCGAATGCGCCTTACGCGAAATGCGCCGAGTCCTCAAACCGCATGGTCGCCTGATCCTGTCCGATCCGATCTGCGAGACG
The DNA here is from genome assembly GCA_964425315.1 of uncultured Rhodoblastus sp. Taxonomy (GTDB): domain Bacteria; phylum Pseudomonadota; class Alphaproteobacteria; order Rhizobiales; family Beijerinckiaceae; genus Rhodoblastus. The sequence goes on along the minus strand of CAYRNB010000047.1, from coordinate 12,416 downwards.
CCCATGCCGGAAAATCTGAAAAAGGACGAGCGCTTACGCGCGCTCTGCCTCACCGGCGCCCTGCCGCTTGGCGATTACGTCAAACGGCTGACCGACATCGGCTTCGGCACGATCGAAGTGCGCGCGCGGCGGCCCTATCGCGTGCTTTCGCCGCGCCATTACGACACGCAGGAATTGATCCGCATCGAAAGCGTGGAGATAGCCGCGATCAACGATCCCATGCCCGCCGACGGCCCTTGCGTCTTTACCGGCCGGACGGCGATCTTTTTCGGCGACGACGAATATTTCGACGATGGCGCCGGGCACGTGTTGGCGCAAAACCAGCCCGCCGCCGTCTGCGACAAGACCGCCGCCGCTCTGGCGCGACGCGGCCGCGACGACATCACCATTTCGGAATCGACCTTTTTCTATGACGGCGGCGGCTGCTGCTGAGTTTTGCCCGGCGCGTGGAGGAAAACAGTCTCCCAGTTTCGCGCGCGCGCCAAAGCTGCGGCGTCGTCTATGTCTTCGCGCAGAGGCAGAAAGCCAATCGACGCGCCGTCGAGATTCTTCAGCGTGTCGGCGAGCGCCGAAGGGCTCGACCAGCGCACATTGCGAAAAGGGTCGATGAAGCGCGGGCGCCGCCGCAATCCGACCGCCCAATAGCCCCCGTCGGCCGCCGGCCCGAAGACGGCGTCGCAAGACCCGAGCAGGCGGAAGCCGCGCGCGATGTCGGTGGACGAAATTCCTGGAATGTCCACGCCGACGATCAGCACGGGGCCGGGCGGAGGACGGCGCGCCGCCCGCGCCATGCGCGCGCCGAGATCGCCGGCGCCTTGCGGGATGACCAGGATTCGCGCAGGCCACGGGCCGGAACGGTCCGGCGTGACCGCAAGCCAGGTTGTCCAGCGCCTGTCACTCGCGAGACGGCGAACCGTTTGCGCCAACATGACGCGCTGGAAGCGCAAAGCTTCAACGGCGCCGACGCCTTTGGCGAGCCGTTTCTTTCCCGCGCCGAAGCGCGGCGCGCGGGCGAAGATGATGAGATGCGGACGCAAATTCATCGCTCAACCGTAAATCTTTTTGATCTTCTCCGGCGCGACGCCGAGGAAGTAGAGGGTCAGGCAGAAAAGATTGCGGGCGCTGCGCGCGAAAAAACCTTCGCGCCGCCAGCGCGCGGCGGAGGTGCGCGCTTCCGCCTCCAGCACAATGATATTCCCGCGGCCGATGCGGCGGATGAAATCGACGTCTTCCATGAGCGGCAGGGGGCGGAAGCCGCCGAGGCTTTCGTAAAAGGCGCGGGAGATCAGCAGGCCCTGATCGCCATAGGCGAGGCCGAAAGCGCGCACGCGCCAGGCGACCAGACGTTCGAGCCGGCGCGCCGCGCGGCTTTCGTCGTCGAGCGCGAAACGGAACACCGCCGCTTTGCCGGCATTGGCCGGATCGCGCATGAATTTTTCGGCTTCCGCGCGCCATTGCGTCGCAAGCAAAGTGTCGGCGTGAAGAAAGAGCAGAAAATCGCCGCGCGCTTCCTTCGCGCCGGCGCGCATTTGTGCGCCGCGCCCGCGCGCCGCTTCGATCACCCTCGCGCCCGCCTGTCGCGCGATTTCCGCGCCATGGTCGGTTGATCCGCCATCGACGACGATGATCTCGTCCGTCCCGGCGACGCAGGCGATCGCGGCGGGCAAAAGCGCCGCCGCATCGAGCGCGGGAATGACGACGGAAAGAGTCACGCCTTGCGTCGTAGCCGCTGCAGGGCGATGGGGGCAAGCGCCAGCAGGCTCAGCCCCACCAGCCCGGCGATGAGTTGCGGACTGAGGATGGAGGAAAGATTGACCGCTCCGCCAGTGTCGAAAATCTTGCCCAACCCCGCGCCGAAGGCTGAATAGGCCAGGCCGCCGGGAATGATTCCGAGCGCCGTCCCCACGACGAAGGGGGCGAAGCGCATTCCGAGCAGTGCGGCGCCGAGATTGATCGCCCAGAAGGGAAAGACCGGGATGAGCCGCAGGACCAGGAGATAATTGAAGGCGTTCTTTTCGAACCCGTCGGCCATGCGCGTAAGGAACGGCCCGGCCCGGTGGCGCAGGGAATCGCCGAAAGCCGTTTTCGCCGCGACGAACAGAACCGCTGCGCCCGCCGTCGCGCCGGTGACGCTCAGCGCCGCGCCCAAAAATGTCCCGAACAGGAAGCCGCCGGCAAGGGTCAGGATCGTCGCGCCGGGAATGGAAAGCGCCACGCCGACCGTATAGATGAGCACGAAGGCAAGGCCCGCGCTCAGGCCATGGGCCGCGACAAAGGCTTGCAAGGCGGCGCGGTTATCCCGCAAAGCGTCGAGCGAGATATATTGCCGCAGGTCGAAGGCGTAGAAAACGCCGAACAGCGCGACGAATACGGCGATAATGAACCACTGACGCGCTTTCATCCGAACATCCCCAGAAAACGTACGACCTTGCGCATGCGCGGCGAGAAAAGTTTTGGCGTGTAATAGGCGCCCGCGGCGCTCTTGCTTATTTCGCCGAGCGTCGGATAAGGCGCGATCATCGAGGCGAGCGCGCCGATCTTCAGGCCCTGGCTCATCGCCAGCACCCAGGGCTGGATGAGGTCGCCCGCATCCGGCCCGACGATGGTGCAACCCAGAATCGCGCCGCCTTTGCCGACCATAGCCTTGAGAAATCCTTGCTCGCGCCCTTCGGCGCGGGCGCGGTCGTTGTCGGCGAAATTCGTGCGCAGGACGCGCAGATTGCTTGCCCGCGCGGCTTGCGCCTGCGCTTCGGTCAGGCCGACCTGCGCCAGTTCCGGCGCGGTATAGGTGACCCAGGGCATGGCTTTCGGAGCGGCCTTCGCCGGCAGGCGGAACAGGGCGTTGCGCAGCACGATGCCGGCGTGATAGGCGGCAAGATGGGTGAACTGATAGCCGCCGGCGACATCGCCCGCCGCGTAAATGCGCGGATTGGAGCTGCGCAGGCGCGCGTCGGTCTCGACGCCCTGACGCGAATATCTGACGCCCGCCGCCTCCAGGCCGAGATTTTCGACATTGACCTTGCGCCCGGCGGCGACAAGGAGATGCGAGCCTTCGACGATCTTTTCGCCCGCCTCGCCGGCAAGCGCCAAAGCCACCCCGTCGCCACGCTTTTCAGCGCGCAAAATTTTCGCGCGCTCGAAGAGTTCTATGCCTTCGGCCAGAAAACTTGCCCGCACCACGGCGACCGCTTCCGGGTCGTCCTTCGGCAGCATCGGCCCCAAGTCGATCAGGACGACCTCGGCGCCGAGCCGCCTGTGCGCCTGCGCCATTTCGCAGCCGATCGGCCCAGCGCCGATGACCAGAAGACGCGAAGGCGCGACCTCGGTCTCGAACAGATTTTCATTGGTGAGGAAAGGAATCTCGGTGAGGCCGGGAATAGGCGGCACAGCGGCGCGGCTGCCGGTGGCGACGACGAAGCGGCGGGCGCGCACGCGCTTGTCTCCGGCCTCGACCGTGCGCTCATCGAGGAATTTCGCACGCGCCTGGATTACAGTGCAGCCGAGGCCAGTGAAACGCTCGACCGAATCGTGCGGCGCGATCGCTTCGATCGTCCGCCGCACATGGCTTTGCGCGCCGGCGTAATCGATCGTCAGCTTTTCCGCATAGACGCCGAATTTTTTCGCCTCGCGCGCGTCCTGCGCCGCCTTGGCAGCCGCGAGCAAAGCCTTGGACGGCACGCAGCCGGTATTGAGGCAATCGCCGCCCATGCGCCCGGCTTCGATCAGCACCGTCCGCGCCCCCAATTGCGCCGCGCCAGCCGCCACCGAGAGGCCGGCAGAGCCGGCGCCGATGACGCAGATGTCGGCCTTGATCGTCTCGCCCATCGCCTCAACTCCTGATGTTGCACGAGGCGCCGCCGAGGACGCAGAAACGGGCGCAATGCGAATGGTTGAGTTTTATAGGCCGGGCGGCCTCGGCAAGCGTTGCGCCCATTTCGAAACGCGGGTCATAGGGGATGAGGGTGCAGGCGAGGACGACAGGTTTTTTTGCGCCCTTGCGCCGCACGATCATGCGCTCGTTGGCGCACATGACCTGGTCCGGACTTTTGCCGAGAATGGCCCAGCAGTTTTCGGTGATCTCGGGAACGTCCTCGACCGCCTCCATCTCGGGAAAGAGCACGAGGCGCGTGGGATTTTGCGTATCGATCTTTACCCCCAACTCCTCGCACAGGCGCCGATAGCCCTCGCGCAGCGAAGTTTCGCTTTCTCCCCAGAGCTTGCGGCTCGCCAAAGCAAGATCGAACCCGTTGCGCGCCAGCCATTGCAGGCCCTCGACGGCGGGCCGCCACGATCCCTTGCCGCGCACGGCCTCATGCTTTTCGGCGGTATAATGGTCGAGCGACACGCGCAAGGAGAGTTTTCCCGGGAAACGGCGGGCGAAATCGACCAGCGCCGCCTTGTGGTGCGTCATCGGCGTCATGGCGTTGGTCAGGACGAGGACGTGGGCGCCGAATTCGAGGCTGTCCTCGATCATGCCGGCAATGTCGGGATTGGCGAAGGGCTCGCCGCCGGTAAAGCCGATTTCGCGTAAGCGCGTGGGCAGAGCGCGCGCTTCGTCGAGATAGAGGCGCACATCCGCGCGCGTCAGAAAGGCGAGTTGGTCGTTCCTGGGCGAAGATTCGATATAGCAGTTCGCGCAGGCGAGGTTGCAGATCGTCCCCGTGTTGAACCAGAGCGTGTCATAGCCGGCGAAGGCCACGCTCGCCCGCTTCTCGCCCTTCGCCGTCCAGTCCGGATCGGTAAATTTTGCCGGCGGCGTCACGACGCGACGCTCCGAATCGAATCGACAGAACGACTCTTGTTCGGCGGTCGGCGCCGCGACCGCGGAATCAGTCTCCGGAATGACGGACATGAATCGGCTTCCATTTTGTTTCGCTGTCTGAATTTCGTTGCGGCCCGGGCTTTGTTACCGCCGCGGCCGGATTTTTTCTCAAATCCCGGGATCAGCATAATAGCCGGCCAGGAAAATTCGAGCGCGGGGAATCCAGGCAAAGCCAGACCGGCGCCGAATGTCGGCTTACGTATGCGCCAGCGCAAACCTTACGGCGCCGGGCGAGAAGGCCAGCAAGTGCTACCGGCCTCGTGGACAAATCGCAGGTCACCGCTTGCGCGACCGATACGACAGCGGCACTATCGCTCGAGCGGTCACGCCGACGCCGCAACAAGCAGTACCAAGACGCTTCGACAGGAGAATTGATGCGGTGCGGCTAAGACCTGTCCTTCCGAAGATCGCCAATATCTTGAGCCTCTTCTTCATCGCTATCGCCTTGTCGGCGCCGGCCCGATCTTTTGCCGCGTCGCGATCTCCGGAGCTTCCGGCTTGGCTGAAGGCCCATGTCGGCTATGGCGAAGGCCAGATCGCGCCGGTGGTCCTGCGGAGGGCGCGCGCGCTTTACTTCAAAAAAGTGCGCGAGGGCGTGGTGAAAAATCCCTGCTATCTCGCCATGGACGCGACCCGGCCCAGCGATCTGGGGCATGGTCATTTGGGGCGACGGTTTTACGTTATCTGCGAAGCCGAACACTCGTTTCGCGCGGTTTCGGCAGGACACGGCGGCGGCCGCGATCTGAGGGGGATCGCGGATTTCGCCAACGGAAGAAGCTGCGCGAAGAATTTCAGCAACGCTTTGGGTTCCAAGCTGACCGAGGGCGGGCCCTATGTGACGGGCGAAACCAAGACGTCTTTCAAAGGCTATTACCGCGTCTCGGCGAGAAAAGACGCGGTTTTGTTACGCTCCTTCGTGCAATTCGACGGCGAAGGCGAAACCTCGAACGCGAGAAAGCGTGAGATCGGCGGGCATGCAGCCGAGTTATTGAGGCACGTCTGTCTAATGAAAGATCCGCACAGCCGTTACGCGGACCACAAGGGCTACGTTGTCTTCGGAAGACTGGTGGACTATGCCGGCGGCCGCAGCAACGGCTGCACCAGTTGGTCGCCGTCGGACGCCGGGCAAATCATCCGCATGATCGAGCACAGGCCGACAACCCTTTATATTTATCCTGAATCACGCGACATCGAAGCCGTCGCGCGGGCGGTGAAGGCCGGCCGATCGCTGTCGCGCGCGGGATTATATTGGAACGCTTCCTGCCTGAGGGCGATCCATTCTCCGAGATTTTGGCCAAAGCAGTATCTTGGGCCGATCATCGCGAAGTACAGAAGGGATCATCCGCCGCCGCCGCCTCGGCCGCCGCCGCTTTGCAGGGGACGGCGTTGATATTTGCCGTTTGCTCCGCCTGCCGCGCCGCCTGGACGGACCCTGGCATCGACCCGGTCGATATCGGACCGGCGCCGCAATTCGCCAATTACTGCAGCGTCATGGAGATTTTGCGCAAATGAATGGCGGAGGGAGCGTCTTACGTCCGCCATTGTCGACCCGTGTCAGCCCATGCCACAGGTCTGAGCAAACCGCAGGACTTAACCTTAAATATCAGAATGTTGGCTGCGTTTTGATGTCGATGGCCGACTCAAAAAGCCATTCACAAAACCCCGAAAATTGATGCGCGGGTGGTGCCTAAAGCGAGGCTCACAATGACGATCGTTTTATCCCCGCGGCGAACAAAACGGGGTAAAGCGTACGTGTCCACGAGCAGCACTTTGGGCGCCGGGTGGGAGTCGATTTTCGGCTTTTCGATTAAGGTTTTCAAATTTGACGTCGGTGAAAAACTGCACCTGGGAAAGCTAGCCAGAGCCGCCCGTCAATTCAGTCTGAGTCTGGAATAGCCGCTCTCGGTCCCACGCATACCTATGGCCTACGGCGGCGGAGGCCGCATCATGAGTGCGAGGCAGCCCGTCGGCTGCATCGACGTGTCTACTCGATCCAAGGCCTCTTGTATTTCGGGATAACCGAGATCCGCGCTTTTCATTCAGCGCTGATCGCCAGCTGCACGAGCTCTGCAAGGCTGCGCACTCCCAGCTTTCGCCTGATCGAGGCGCGGTGGTTTTCCACCGTACGTTCGCTTATGTTGAGTTCGGAAGCGATAATCTTGTTTGATTTTCCCATCACCAGCCTGTCAAAGACCTCTTTTTCTCTCTCGCTCAGCATGGCGCTTTTCGACCGAGCAGCCCCTCTAGCCGCGTCACCTCGGCCCAAGGCGTTGCGCACCGCCGCGAGGAGTGAATCTGGGAGGAAACGCTTTTCCAGAAAGTCGAATGCGCCTTTCTTCATCGCGTGAACGGCGAGCGCCACATCGGCTTGGCCAGCAATGACAATGACAGGCACGCGTTTCGTCGTTCGCTGCAGCTCCGCCAGGAGGTCGATGCCGCTCATTTTCGGCATTCCAACATCGGCGATGACGCATCCTGCGGATTCACGTTCGAATGAATTGAGAAAATCATAAGCCGAGTTGTGACATTGCGTCTGAAGGCCGGCGTCTTCCAGTGAGTCTTCCATCGAATGACGAACGAAGGCGTCGTCGTCGACAATATGGACAATTCGGTCCTCGCTCACGTTCTCAACGCCTTTCTTACGCTTCCGCAACAGGTGGCTCATGACATGACCGCGGGTTTCGCAGCGCGTCATCCGCGCTTCCCTGATTTTCCCATGGGGCGAATGTGCGTTCATTTTTGCTAAGGCGCTGCAGTAAAGAAAAATCTAGGTCAAAGGACCGGCGTCAGCGCGCCTTGGGGCATGATCCTTCATGCATGCCGCAAATCAAAGGGAGAGAATGCCGATTTGCGTCGAACCCTCACGCCGATCCAGGAGGCCGCGCTTAAGCGGCGTCAAGCGCCAGGACGGGAAAACCAAAGCGCCGGAGCACTTTCTGCGTTTGGGCAAGGCAGGCGCGCGCCTGTTCCTCGGACCAGACGCCAGAAGCGAACTGGTCAACGCGCGCAAGGAGCAGAACGGTCTTGCCGCGGATCGTCCGAGCATGGTTGTCGGGGCTTTTGGCCCAGCCGGCGCGGGAGAGCGCATCGAGCAATTGTTGTGGTGGGCTGCCGGGCGGGTGGCCAATGGCGATCTGGAAGGCGTTAGAGGACGGATGGGGCTTCAAAGTGATGTCGACATTTGCAGTCATACGTTTCCTCCCCGGGGCGGCGGGACGCTTGCGGCCGACATGCCGCAAGCGCGCCAGGAGCCCCCTTTTCTTATTTTTCTCTTATTTTAAATTACGGGGACCTAGAATTACGATTTTCGTGCGGAAGTCAACGAGATCGCCCCCGGCCGCGAGCGGCTATTCGCCGTCAGTCAATTGATTCTTCAAGAACTAAAATATTTTCGCGACGGCTCCATCCGCCCGGTCATTTCGGCAGCGGCGCCGCAGGCCGATCTGTCGGGCAGAGCCACCCGTCAGAGGCGAATGGCGAGAGCGTCGCCGCTGCGAATAAACGTTACCGTGGGAGCCCTGCAACCAGCCTTTCGTCGGCGCCTTATCCACCGCGCTCAAGCAGCATGGCTGCGCGGTCGGCCAAATCGCGCTACTGGTGACTGGCTTTCTGAGCAAAGTCCGCCGCCCCGGCGCAGATTGTCTACGGCGCTCTCGGAGTCGGCGCCGCCAACGCGGCGCTGTCCTTTCCATCGGGTTTCCTCTGGATCGTGGCGGCGCGGGCCTCGCCACTGGTTTGCGCGCTTCTCGTCGATGTCGCAGCAATAACCGCGCTTGAGATTCAGGCGCCCGACAATCACTTGATTTGAAGCCGCTCCTTTCGAGGACATGCATTTGGCGCCGACCGCCTTCTCTATACCAGCCAACGCCGCGCGAAAACTCATGATACAAAGCGTGCGCAAGGTGTTTCATGATCGCGGCGAGACCCCGGTGGTCCCCTCGGACAACGCGCTGTTCCCGCCCGGCTCCGTCATCCGGCGCGTGCATGGCGACGTCACCGCCATGATGATCGGAGGCATTGCCGCTTTGCTCCTTCAAATGCTGCATCCGGCCGCTTTGGCGGGGATCTGGGATCACAGCGCCTTTCGCGGAGACATGGTCGGGCGGTTGCGACGCACCGCACGCTTCATCGCCATCACCACTTTCGCCGATCAGGGCGAGGCGCTGGCCAGCATTGCGCGAGTCAAGGCGATCCACGAGCGCGTGCAGGGGAGCCTGCCAGATGGCGTGGCCTATTCCGCTAGCGATCCCGAATTGCTCGCCTGGGTTCATGCCTGCGAAGCCTGGTGCTTTCTGGAGGCTTGGCTGCGTTTCGGCGATCCTGCCATGTCGCTCCAAGATAAGAACGCTTACATTTCCCAGTCTGGCCGTGTGGCGGGGCTGCTCGGCGCGGATCCCGTTCCGGCGACGCGCGCGGAACTTGTCGCCCTGATCGAGGCAAGAAGGCCCCACCTGCGCGCAAATGAGCGAACCGGGGAGGCGCGCCGCCTCGTCGTCAATCCGCCGGGCCTCAGCCTTGCCGCGAGGCCACTCCACCGCCTTCTGACCAATGCGGCCATCGGCCTGCTGCCCGGCTGGGCGCGCGGCATGCATGGGTTCCCGTATCGCCCGCTGAACGAATTCGAAGCGGCGGCCGGCGTGACGGCCATAGCCAGAGTCTTGCGCTGGGCTTTTGACGGTCGTTAGGATTTGATTCCAAACGTTTCTCTGGGGGGAGGAAGCACGGATTGGCGAAGCTGTCGCCCGATTGCCCATAGTCGAAGGGCTCGTCCTCGCAGATCTCCATCCACGCCCCGGCCGCGCGCAACACCTCCGTTCGCTCGCAACAACCACGACAATGCGGCCGCATTGTCGCTTTCCGCGATCCTCAAGGCGCGTCACGCGATGGGAACCGGAATGGGCGAACGCGCCGCAAACGCCATGGCGACGCCGATCCCCGGTCTGAAGCTTTGCTGAATTTGACAGTATTCGTATATACGAATGTGACATTTTGTCTCATGTTCAATGATTGCAACGCGGCTTATTGTCGCATCCAGGCAGGGAGCGCCGGCTAGAACTTATCAAGCGAAAATCCGCCGCTCTCTCTGTCCAAAAGTGGGAGGGCATCATGCGTGAGTTGAGTTTGCGCGGAATGAGTCTCGCCGCTCTGGCGGCGGGACTGGGAATTTTGGCGACGGCCGCCGTCGCCCAGCAGGCGGCGCCGCAGGCCGGCGCTTCGGCGCCGGCGACGACGCAGGCGCAGGCCGCGGCGAGAAACGCCGACCAGGACGAATGGGGCATGAACGAGCCGAAAGAGCCGGCTTGGGCCAAAGATCCAGAGGAGACTGGAGCGGCCGCGGCGAGGCACGCCGACGACGACGAATGGGGGATGAACGAGCCCAAGGAGCCGGCCTGGGCTAAAGAGCCGGCCTGGGCCGATGAACCGCCGCCTCCGCCGCCGCCCGTCTATGGTCGCGGCTACGGCTATCCCTACGGCGGCTATCCTTACGGCGGCTACGGCTATCCTTATGGCGGCTACGGCCCCTACGACGACTATTATGGCTATGGTCGCGGCTATGGTCGCGGACACGGCCGCGTCCACGGCAATTTCAGCTTCGGCGGCAGCAGCGACTTGTCCGGCAGGGGCTGGGGCCGCGGTTACGATCGGGATCGCTGGGATCGCGGCGGCTGGACGCCCTGGGACTGGTGACCGCGAAGGCGCAAGAGCGGCAGCCCCAGCGTCACTGGGTCTAAAGATCGCGATAATGCGAAGGCCGCCTCGTTGGGCGGCCTTCTTTTTCGCGTGCCGCCGCACCGTTCACACACGCCCCATCCCCGACGAACGGGAGCCGCAACTCGGAACGATCCCGATCTGACCAGCCGCATTTTTCGCCGATTGAGAGACGCCCGCTCGGATTAACCGTGCGGGCGCTTTTGTTTCTGCGGTCATGCTGCTAACGGAAATTGGCCACGCTGGCGCCATTGTTGCCCGGCTACATCAACGCTGCAGATTGGCTGCCGCCCGAAATTGACGACACGCAACCACCAACTCAGGACTAACAGCGCGGCGGCCCGACAGCGCGGAGGGTGAACTATGGACTACGGAATGCTCGCCGCAATTCTGACTATCAGCGCCGCATGGATTTTAGCGCATTAGGCAAGGGCTGGGCGCGGGGATGGCTGCGGCAATGGTTGGCTGCCATCATGTCGGCAAGCCAAAAAATAAAGGTCCTTTGGCCTCCCAGCGCAGATGCTGATGGAACGCTCGCCAGGAATTCGCTGGCAGGTGTTCTTGTTTCTTCGAATCCGCGCCGCATTCTCTCTTTGCCGCTGGACAAGATATCCCATACCTCTCGCGCGTCCTCATCGTGGCAATGAGCAATCTCAAACGCCGCGACTTGGACAACAGGTCGATTGCGATCGTCAATTCAAGATCGAGCGTATGTCTTGACCCCAAATAGGTAAAGATCGGCGCATGGCGCAGCATGAGAGACATCGCTATGGAAATCTCATTGACAACCATAATGAGCGCGATCGCAGGCCACCTTACCGACGCATTTCCGGTAATAATTAGTCTGATTGGCGGGGCGTTAAGCACGAAAATCATAGATACAATAATGCTAGCAATTGTTGTAGCCTTTTTATCGGAGCTATTGCTTCCATTTACAGGATCAATACACCAACTACAAACATTTAATGTTTCCACTGCATTTATCGCATTTGCCCTATGCGCTCAATTGGCGTTTCAGGTAAAGAAGTTAATTTTGCGTTCAAAATAAGTGGGCTTCAGATGCACAGCGCTTCGTGTCCGACGATATCTAAGCGTTCGTTTCCTGAAGCGATTCGATGCCAAACGAAATTATTTAAAACCCGTTGGTACTTTTCCCACGATTAACCGCGCCATCTCCGGATTCAGCCGACACACCCCATCCGCCCGAATGGTGAGATCCGTCGGATCAAAAGCACGCCCTTTGACAAATTCGAGAATTTTCCGATCGACGGTCGCCCGGTGCGGCTCCATTAAATCGAAAATGAATGCGGGCGCTCCTGCGCCGCCCTCGTGCATAATTCCGATTGTGGGGTCGTAGCCGTCGGCAATTGCCTGAATTTGCAATTGGCTTTGCAGCGCGGTTTGACCTACTCCCCATCGGTTGGACAATTTCCGGGGTTATTTAAGCTATGGTATTTCGGAAATAGCGTCATTGTTGGTTGCTTTTCTGCATAGGCTGAATTTCCGCAGCCGGCGGGAAGCGGACGAACGCCGATGCCGCCCGCAAGGGAAAAGTTGGGCGGAAAGCGGAAATAGCGGGAGTGGCGGCAATCGATCGGAAAGCGGTTGGTCGAAAATTCGGATCGATGCCGGCAGGCGGCGCGACTTGAGACAGACAGGCGCCCGCCTCGCGGGGGCCGGAAAATTCCCTCGTCCGTGAGCCATCGTGAAGAGCAACCCTTACTGGGGCGAGCTTTCGGCATCGGTCTGCGTTCAGTCTGGCAACGAAATCTGCTTTCGCTATTTGTTCTCGTAGTGCCGACATTTTCTATTCGTATCTAGATGTATAAATATGTTTTCAGAACAAAAAGTAAATTGATGCGCGTCAATGACCAGCATCTAACTT
>CAYRNB010000046.1:7381-24829 GCA_964425315.1 uncultured Rhodoblastus sp. | reverse complement strand
CCGTGCGGCGATCGACAAAAAAGAGCGGCGGCCGGTTGAGATTGAGCGGCCGGTAAACTTCGCTCATCACGTCTCGGGCGCGCGGATCTCCGGTTCCGACAATGATGCGGTCCGGCCGCTTGAAATCGTCTATGGCCGCGCCTTCGCGTAAAAATTCGGGATTGGAGCAGACAGCGAATTCGGCGTCCGGCCGCGCCTCGGCGATGATCCGCTCGACCTCGTCGCCCGTTCCCACCGGCACGGTCGATTTGGTGACGACGACGGAGAATCCCTTGATCGCCCCGGCGATTTCGCGGGCGGCGGCGTAGATATAGGAGAGGTCGGCAAAACCGTCGCCACGCCGCGACGGCGTGCCGACCGCGATGAAGACGACCTGCGCCTCGGCGACGGCGCTGGCGAAGTCGGTGGTAAAGGTCAGGCGCCGGTTGCGGACATTGGCCGCGACCAGGGCGTCAAGACCGGGCTCAAAGATGGGGATTTCGCCGCGCGAAAGCGCCTCGACGCGGTCTGCGTCCTTGTCCACGCAGGCGACATGATGGCCGAAGTCGGCAAAACAGACGCCCGAGACCAAGCCGACATAACCCGATCCGATCATTGCAATCTTCATGGGCTAAATTCCCCTCGTTGCTGGCCAAGGGCGCCCCGCAGGAAAAAACCTCGTTTGCCCGTCGTCGGCGCCGCCGCCCAAGGCGAGGCGGAAAGGCGTCCCGACAGCCTCAACGACTTTTGCAGCGACGGATATGTCGGTAGCGTGAAGTTATTGCGACAAGAGCGGCGGCTGGTCCCAGAATCCATCGCCGTCGTTTTTCTCATTTGCGCGCGGGAATAGTCGCTATTTCGCCGCGGGCATTGGCGCGACGGTCCCGCGGCTTTGGTTTTGAGGGATCGCTTGAGCCTTTATTTACTTTTGCGCCGCCGTAATGGGCGCGATCCTTTTCGCGCGGCGCTGACAAAAATTGTCGACCTTGGCTGATTCCCTCTTCTGCCCCCGCGGCGACGTCTTGTCCTGGGGCCGCGTTAGGCGGCGGCCGCAGCGCGTCGCGGCGCCGAGGTTTCGCGATCAACTGCCGGCCTTGATCGGCGAGGCGTCGACGAACTGTCTCGCGACCGGCTTGCGCCGCTCTTATGGCGATTCCTGCCTCAATAGCGCCGGCGCCATGATCGATATGCCGGGGCTCGATCGCCTGATCTCCTTCGATCAGGCCTCAGGCGTCCTTCGCGCCGAAGCCGGCGCGTCCCTTTCGCAAATTCTCAAATTTATCGTTCCGCGCGGCTGGTTCCTTCCGACCACGCCCGGCACGCGCTTCGTCACTCTCGGTGGCGCGGTCGCCAATGACGTGCACGGCAAGAACCACCATCGCGCCGGGTCGTTCGGCCTGCATGTCAGATCCCTCGGCCTTTTGCGCAGCGACGGCTTTCGCGGCGCCGTCGCGCCGGAACGCGATTCCCCCGGCCTGTTCGCGGCGACGATCGGCGGCCTCGGTCTGACGGGCGTCATTGAATGGGTGGAGGTTCAGCTCGAAAAAATCGCCAGCGCCTATCTCGATGTCGAAACGATTCCTTTCGCGGGGCTCGACGATTTCTGGGCGCTCTCCGAGGAAAGCGCCGAAAAATGCGAACACACCGTCGCCTGGATCGATTGCAGCAAGCGCGGCGCGCATTTCGGACGCGGCGTATTTTCGCGGGGGAACTGGCGAGACGATCACGACCTCAGGCCGCATGACGATCGCACGTGGAAAAGCTTTCCGGTCGAGGCGCCGCCTTTGCTTCTCAACCGCTTCAGCGTCGCCACTTTCAACGAGCTTTATTTTCGGCTCAATCAGGCCGGAGCCGGCCGCAGCCGCCAGCATTACGCGCCGTTCTTCTATCCGCTCGACGCCGTTCTCAACTGGAACAGGCTCTATGGAAAGCGCGGAATGCTGCAATATCAATGCGTCATCCCGCCAGGCGAAGCGCGCGCCGCTGTCGCCAGCCTGCTCGATGAAATCACGTGTTCGGGGCAGGCGTCCTTTCTCGCCGTGCTGAAAACCTTCGGCGCGCGTCTTTCGCCCGGCCTCCTGTCCTTCCCGAGGCCCGGCGCCACGCTCGCCCTCGACTTCCCCAATCGCGGCGAGGAAACCCTGCGCCTGATGTCTCGCCTGGACCAAATCGTCAGCGAAGCGGGCGGCGCCCTCTATCCGGCGAAGGACGGCCGTCTCTCGCCCGACCTTTTCCGGCTTTCCTTCCCGCGATGGCGCGAATTCCTCGAGCATAAGGACCCGAATATGAATTCCGACTTCTGGCGCAGGGTCGCCGCATGACTGGCGCCAATAAAAGAATCGTCATTCTCGGCGCGGCCTCGGCCATGGCCGAGGCGACTGCGCGTATCTGGGCGGGGCAGGGGGCCCGGCTGGTTCTGGTCGGCCGCGACAAGGACCGCCTCGACGCCATCGCGACGGATTTAACCGCGCGCGGGGCGGCGGAGGCGACGACCGTCGCCCTCGATTGCGCCAAAGCCAACGCCGGCGACGAATTGAACGCCATAGTCGGCGCGCTCGGCGGTCTCGATGTCCTGCTGCTGGCCTATGGGACGCTCGGCGAACAGAAGCGCCTGGAAGCCGATCCGGAAGCCGCGGGCGAACTCATCCAGACCAATTTCACCAGCGCCGCCGCCTGGTGTCTGGCGGCCAGCGCAATTCTGGAGCGGCAAGGCTCAGGCGTTCTTCTGGTCATCGGCTCGGTCGCCGGCGATCGCGGGCGCCGCTCGAATTTCATTTACGGCGCCTGCAAGGGCGGCCTCGCCCGCCTGGTCGAGGGGATTGCGCACAAGCTGGCGCCGACCGGCGCGCGCGCCGTGATCGTCAAGCCTGGTTTCGTGGATACGCCGATGACGGCGTCCTTCGAAAAGAAGGGCCTTTTATGGGCGAAGCCGGAAGCGGTGGGGCAGATCATCGCCAAGGCGGCGGAACGCGGCGGCCCGGTCGTTTATGCGCCGGCCTTCTGGCGCTTGATCATGCTGATCATCCGGCATCTCCCGACCTTCGTCTTCAACAAGCTCAACATTTGAGGCGCGCCGGTGACGCAGCAAGGTTTGGATGTCTCGAAAGCGCAGGTTGAGGCGCGGCAGTTTGCGCGCTTTCTGGCGCTCGGCGGCTTTGCCGCGGCGGTCAACTGGCTGTCGCGGTTTCCGCTCCAGCGCTTCATGACGTTCTCGGAAGCCGTCGCCGCGGCCTATCTGATCGGCATGGTCGTCGCCTTCACCCTTTTTCGGCGCTACGTGTTTCCGGTTTCGCCGCAGCCGCTGGAGCGGCAGGTGAAATTCTTCGTCCTCGTCAATATCGCCGGGATCGCGCAGGTGTGGGCGGTGTCGATGGCGCTTGTCTATCATGTCTTTCCGGCCATCGGCTTCGTCGGGGCGCTGACAGAGCCGGTCGGACATGGGATTGCGATCGGCGTTCCGACGATTTCCAGTTATTTCGGACATCGATTCCTGACGTTCCGGCGGAGTTGAAGCCCGCTGCCCTTCCTCGTCGGTCCTGGAACCTGGCGCCTTGAGTCGGGGTCCGATTTTCCGTCGCCGCCTTCCTGGCTTAACCCCGGCAATATTGTGGCGTACTGCGCAAATTTTATAAAACGCCCTGATTGTTTTTTGTGCGTTTGCTTGAATTCTTGGGTGAAGGAAGCCACCATTTATGCGATCTGCCTATTTCTTGAAGTTTACGTCGCATGTCGGACATTGTACATTTTTCAAAGAACGGGTGGCGACCCAAAGCATATTCACGAAAAGGTTAAACGCTTTCCGGGCAAGAATATGCGTTAACGCAAGGAGATAAGGAAGCGCGTTCGATTCTGGTTTTTGTCGAGCGGTCTCAAGTGTCCTTGGGGACGAAGTCCTTCCTCCGAGTCCCTGAAATGGCGATGGCGATAAACGCGGGGCGAAATACGAAAGCCGGCCGAATTCGTCTGAACCCTGGGGAGGGTCGTATTTCACGAGCGGCGAAAGGAGCCGCAATGAACGATTCTCATCGACACGTCGCCTATGAACCGGCTTATAAGGACATCGCCCTCGCCGGAATTTACGAGATTTCCAAAATCCTGACCGCGCCGCAATCGCTGGAGCGCTCGCTGGCGGCGGTAGTCGCGGTGCTGTCGTCCTTCATGCAGATGCGCCGCGGCGCCATTTTGGCGCTCGATTCGGAGGGCGAGCCGGAGCTTGCGGCTTCGACGGACCCGGCGCCGGCGTCGCCCGCCGCCAATGGCGCCAAAACGCTGCTGCCGCAAAAGGTCATCGACCATATTGTCGCCACCGGCATGCCGCTGGTGATCGAGAATATCGCGACCCATCCCTATTTCACCGGCTCGGCTTATCGCTACATGCTGCCGGCCATGACCAATGTCAGCTTCATCGGCGTGCCGATCAAGGTCAATGGCGTCGCCAAGGGGACGGTGTCGGTCGATCGCGAATGGACCGGCGCAATCCAGTTTCGTCTCGAAGACGATGTCCGCCTCCTGACCATGGTGGCCAATCTGGTCGGACAGGCGATGCGCATGCACGATCTCGTCGCCCGCGATCGCGACCGTCTGATCAACGAGCAGCATCGCCTCGCCAAGGCGCTTTCCGAGACGCGCAAGGAAGCCGCCAAGGAATCGGCGAACGGAACAAACGGGCGCGCGCACGCTTTGTCGGACGCCATTGTCGGCGACAGTCCGGTCATGCAGTCCCTGTTCTCGCGCATCCAGGCGGCCGCGCGCTCCAACGCGACCGTGCTGATTCGCGGCGAGACCGGCGTCGGCAAGGAATTGTTCGCCCGCGCCATCCATGAGAATTCCCCCCGCCGCAAGGGGCCTTTCGTCACGGTCAATTGCGCCGCCTTGCCAGAAAGCCTGATCGAATCGGAATTGTTCGGCCACGAGAAGGGTTC
This sequence comes from uncultured Rhodoblastus sp., assembly GCA_964425315.1. Taxonomy (GTDB): domain Bacteria; phylum Pseudomonadota; class Alphaproteobacteria; order Rhizobiales; family Beijerinckiaceae; genus Rhodoblastus. The sequence continues at coordinate 19,928 of CAYRNB010000046.1, read as the reverse complement.
GTTCACCGGCGCGACCGGCCAGCGGATCGGCCGTTTCGAGCTCGCCCATAACGGCACTTTGTTCCTCGACGAAATCGGCGAAATTTCCCCGACATTCCAGGCCAAGCTTCTGCGCGTTTTGCAGGAGGGCGAACTCGAAAGGGTCGGCGGAACCAAGACGGTCAAGGTCGACGCGCGCATCGTTTGCGCCACTAACCGCAATCTCGAAGAGGCTGTGACGAACGGCGTCTTCCGCGCCGACCTCTATTATCGCATCAATGTCGTGACCCTGTTCGCGCCGCCCTTGCGCGAGCGACCGGACGACATTCCGATGCTCGCCCGGCATTTTCTCGAAAAATTCTGCGAAGAGAACGGAAGGCGGCTGCATTTTGCGCCCAAGGCGCTCGACGTGCTGTCGCAATGCGCTTTCCCCGGCAATGTCCGCGAACTGGAAAATTGCGTGCGCCGGACGGCGGCGTTGACGATTGGCCAAGAAATCGTCGCATCTGAATTGTCATGCCAGCAGGGCTGTTGCCTTTCCGCGACTTTGTGGAAAGGCCATGTCTCCGCGCCTATCTCAGCTCCAGCTTCCGTGCTCGCCGCGTCCGGGCGGCCGCATCCGGCGCCCGCCGACGAATTGCCGATTTACGTCGACAAGAAGGCCGCGCCTGCGGATTGTCCCGCCCCCGATGGTTGTCCCGTTGGCAAGCCCGCCAAGACGGAGCGCGAAATCCTGATCGAGGCCATGGAGCGCACGGGCTGGGTGCAGGCCAAGGCGGCGCGTCTTCTCGGCCTGACGCCGCGTCAGATCGGCTATGCCTTGCGCAAGCAGGGCGTAGCGATCAAACAGTTTTAACCGGCTCAAGGTTCGGCGGCGTCCGACATTCCTGTCGCAATCGCGACAAGGGCGAGATGGACGTCGTCGCCCGCAGGTCACGGAAATTCCTGAAAAATAGGAGAATCCAGAGCGCCGCCGCGCTGGCATGCGGCTTGCGACGCGCCCCGGGACCAACAGGAGGCGCCGATGCTATCGCTCGACCAATTGCAGCCCGTCGACCTCGACGCCATGCGCGCGAAACTTTCCGAAGGCGGGTGTTCGTCCTCTTCTTGCGGCTCGTCGGCCAAGCCGGACGATATGGCGGCCGAGGTGTGGGAAAAGATCAAGGACCATCCCTGTTATTCGGAAGAAGCGCATCATTATTTCGCCCGTATGCATGTCGCGGTCGCGCCCGCCTGCAACATCCAGTGCAATTATTGCAATCGGAAATATGATTGCGCCAATGAAAGCCGGCCCGGCGTCGTTTCGGAAAAGCTGACGCCCGAACAGGCGCGCCGCAAGGTGGTGACCGTCGCCAATGAAGTGCCGCAGCTTTCCGTCCTCGGCATAGCGGGGCCAGGCGACGCCTGTTACGATTGGAGGAAGACCAAGGCCACGTTCACCGAAGTGGTCAAGGACATTCCCGACATCAAGCTCTGCATTTCGACCAATGGCCTCGCCCTGCCGGACCATGTCGACGAACTGGCGGAGATGAACGTCGATCACGTCACCATCACCATCAATATGGTCGATCCGGAAATCGGCGCGAAAATCTATCCGTGGATCTATTTTCGCAACAAGCGCTACCACGGCGTCGAGGCCTCGCAGATCCTGCACGAGCGCCAGATGCTCGGCCTCGAAATGCTTTCCGCGCGAGGCATTCTGACGAAAATCAATTCGGTCATGATCCCCGGGATCAACGACGAGCATCTGCTCGAAGTGAACAAATGGGTGAAGGAGCGCGGCGCCTTCCTGCACAATGTCATGCCGCTGATTTCCGACCCGGCGCATGGCACGCATTATGGTCTCACCGGCCAGCGCGGCCCGACGCCGATGGAGTTGAAGGCGCTGCAGGACAAACTCGAAGGCGGCGCCAAGCTGATGCGCCATTGCCGCCAATGCCGCGCCGACGCAGTCGGCCTGCTCGGCGAGGATCGCGGCCAGGAATTCACCCTCGATCAATTGCCGGAAGAAGTCGCCTACGACGCGTCCAAGCGCGCCGCCTATCGCGACGTCGTCGCCAAGGAGCGCGGCGACCATGTCGCCGCCAAGGGCGCGGCGATCGAGGAGGTGAAATCCGCCGGCGCCGGCGAAAACCTGCTCATCGCGATCGCCACCAAGGGCGGCGGCCGCATCAACGAGCATTTCGGCCACGCCAAGGAATTCCAGGTTTATGAAGCCGGTTCGAAAGGAATCGTCTTCGTCGGCCACCGTAAGGTCGAGCAATATTGTCTCGGCGGCTTCGGCGAGGACGCGACCCTCGACGGCGTCATCGCCGCGCTCGACGGCGTCAATCTGGTGCTCTGCGCCAAGATCGGCGAATGCCCGAAGGATCAGCTCAAAGCCGCCGGCATCGAGGCGAGCGACGCCTGGGGCTTCGAATATATCGAAAGCTCGATCGCCGCCGCCTATCGCGAAAAATTCGGCGGCGGCGACATCGCGCTCATCGCCTGAGGACTAAGAGTTTTTCGGCCCGTTGCGGCCGGAAATGACAGCAGAAACGGAGAGATCCATGGCTTACAAGATCATCACCTCGCAATGCACCGTCTGCGGCGCCTGCGAATTCGAATGTCCCAGCGCGGCGATCAAGATGAAGGGCGAGACCTATATCATCGACCCGAATAAATGCACCGAATGCGAGGGCAGCTTCGACAAGCCGCAATGCAATGAAGTCTGCCCGGTGCCCAAAACCTGCGTGCCCGCGGGCAAGTAAGTTTGCGGCGGGACGATGCTGATGATGTCGGCGGAGGAGGGCTACGGCGCGGCCGAAGCGGCGACCGACTGGACCGGCCGGCCTTTCTCCTGCGAGGATTGTCCGCATCTCGAAATGCGCGAAAGCGGGCGCTGCGTTCTCGGGCGAATTTGTGTGCGCGACGTGCGCGCCCGCCGCATCGACCGCTTCTTCGCCGGCAATCCGGAACTGGCCGGGCGCTATCTCGATCATCCTTATTTCGAGGTGCGCACGCTGGCGGCGAAACACGCGAGCGTCTTCGAGATCACGCGGCTCGCGAACGACCGCGACGCGGAGGTGCGCGCCATGGTCGCCATGCGCCTGCCGCTCGCCCGGCTGAAGGACATGCGCCGCGACCGCGACCGCAAAGTGCGCATCGCCTGCGCCATGCGGCTCGAAGGAGCCGAGCTTTTGGCGATGAGCGGGGACGAAGATTATTACGTGCGGCTCACGGTGGTGCGCCGTCTCGATCCGGCGCTGCTGCCGATCAAGCTCGACGACGCGGAGCCGGAGGTGCGCCGAACCGTGGCGCGCCGCCTGCCGTTGGAAAGGCTTCCGGCGCTCTCCGGCGATCCTGATCCGCTGGTGCGGCGGGAGGCGGCCGAGCGCGTCGCTCCGGGCGCGCTCGGCCTGTTCGTCAAGGACGAGGATTTGCGCGTTCGCTATATCGTCGCCGAACGCGCGCCTCTCGATATCGTCGCGCGCCTCGTGGACGACGTCGATCCGGAAGTGGCGGAAATGGCGCGCCGGCGCCTCGAACAGACGGAGTAGCGACATGGGTCTCGCGCGCGAACAAGAAGTCGAAATCTACGCCGAGCCGCGCTTCATGCCCGGAACGAAGGTCGTCTCTCTGAAGCACATACGCAACGACGGCACTTATCCGCGCAAGGAGATCGGCGAGATTCTCGTGCGCAAAGGCGATGTCGGCTATGTGCGCGACATCGGCACATTCCTCCAGCAATTCTACATTTACGCGGTCGAATGGATCGACCGCGGCACGATCGTCGGCATGCGCGGCAAGGAATTGACGTTGTACGACGGCCAAGAGCAGAAAGGCGCCAAGACATGAAAGTCATGATCCGTTCCACGCCCAAGGGCCTCTCCGCCTATGTTGCGAAAAAGGACCTGGAAGAGCCAATCGTCGAGACGGAGCGCGAGCCGATCTGGGGCGGCAAGATCACCTTGAAAAACGGCTGGGTGCTGCAACTGCCGGAAATGGCGGAAGAGCCGAAATTGCCGATCACCGTCGAAGCGAAAAAACTGGATTCGGCCGATGCTTGAAACCGTCTCCGTTTCCTCCGCCCTTGCGCCGATGGTTGACGCCTCGGAGCTGCTCGACGACATCGCCGCCGCGCTTCGCGCCGGCCGGCTCATCCCCTATGTCGGTCCCGGCGTCTATGCCGCGAGCGGCGTCGAGGCTTCTGCGCCGACGACGCCCGAGGAGGTCGCCGCCGCTCTGAACAAGCGCGCGGCTGCGCCTGGCCGTATCCGCAACAATATGTGGGGCGTGGCGCAATTCATCGAACAAAGGCGCCACCGCAAGACCTTGACCGCCTTTATGGCGGACATTTTCAAGGAGCCGGTTTCGCCGACGCCGCTGCATCGCGCCTTGGCGAAATTAATCGGCCTGCCTCTGATCGTCGACGTCTGGTACGACAGCGCCATGCGCGAGGCTTTGGCCGGGCGCGCCGACTGGCTTGAAGTCCAAGGCGTCAGCCGCGCGCTCGAATTTACCGACATCTGGCACAAATCCTATGATTCGTCCGGCGCGGAAATGAGCGCCGCCGCCGTCGCAGGCCGAAAGACCCTGCTTTACAAGCCGCATGGCGGCGTGACGCCGGCGCAGAATTTTCTCGTCGCCGATTCCGATTATGTCGAGGTGCTGACGGAAATCGACATTCAGACGCCGATCCCCGCGCCGGTCAAAGAAATTCGCGCTTCGCGCGGCTTCGTTTTCCTCGGCTGCCGCTTCTACGATCAGATGCTGCGCGCCTATGCGCGCCAGATCGCCAAACATTCCGCAGGGCCGCATTACATTTTGGTCGGACCGGAGACCTTGACCCGCAACGAGGTCAAATTCCTCAAGGAAATGAATCTCGTCGTCGTCAAAGCGCCTTTATCGGACCTGGTCGAACGCTTGACCTGAAACCGAGCTGCGCGCCACGCGACAATTTTGTCGCGCTTGGCGCGCGCTTGTGGGAAATCGCGCCGTCTTGTCCGTTTTTCCCCGCCGGCTTTGCGCGAAAACGGGCGTTTTTCCGCAATCGCGCATTGGCTCGCTTCTTGCGGTTGGGACCGCGGCGCGTCCGCCCCGACGCCTATTTCAAACCGAAGACGGAGCAGCCAGATGGCCAACATCACCTTCTCATCGCCGAAGATGGCGCAAGACGTGACGGTTTACGCCGTCGCCGGCGACCGCGGCACGATCCTCGCGGTCGCCAAGGAGCACAAGATTCCCATTCCCTTCGACTGCCAGGACGGCGAATGCGGCTCCTGCCTGATCGAGGTCAAACACGTCAATCCCAAGAACCGCAGCTGCGTCGCCTTGACCGAAAAGGAAAAGGAGATGCTGAAGCAGCTCGGCAAGATCACCAAGGCGGAGATCGAGGCCGCGGAGGTGAGCGACATGCCGCCGCGCTATCGCCTGGCCTGCCAGTATTTCGTCCGCAACGAAGACATTTTCGTGCATTTCGAAGGCGACGAAACCGTGCCTGACGCCGGTCCGCACATCACCCACGCCGCCGCGCGCTACAAGGGCGGAATCGAGATCAACAGCGTCGATCAGTTCCTGAGTTACGCCGTCAAGATCGAGCAGGATGCGGCGCTGCATTTCGACGATCTCGCCGCCAAAATGGACTCCTGCGGCAACGAGGAAGTGGCCAAGCTGTTCAAGCAGCTCGCCGGCTTCTCGCGCCTGCATCACGCCGAAGCGCAGAAGCGCGCCAAGGCGATCGACGCCGATCTCGCTGTGCCGCCGGATTATGTCTGGCCGAAACAAGTCACGCCCGAGCGCACCGAGCTCATGGCCGGCGATCCGGCGCTCACCCGTCTCGACGGCCTGCGCGCCGCCCTGCTCGGCGAGAGCCGCGGCTATGAATTCTATCGTTCGGTCGAAGCTTCGACCAAGAATGAGGACGTCAAGGCTTTGGCGAAAACCTTCTCCAAGGAGGAGGCCGAACACGTCCATATCCTCGAGGCCTGGATCGCGCGCGAGGAATGGAACGTCAAACACGCTTTGGCGACGGTTTGATCCTCGCCGAAAGGCAAGACCGGCGGCCGCCGGCGCTTCGCGCGCCGGCGGTTTCTTTTTGGCCTTGCGTCCTCGGCGTTTGCGTCCGGCTGATCGGACGCCGACGGCCTGTCGCAACGCCGGCCGAATATTTCCTTCAAGCGTGTCGCATTTGTTACGGTCGCGACAGGGGCGTCAGCCGAAAATTTTTCGGCGTTTTCGTAACCTACTGTAATTACGAATATTTCTAAACAGGCGCAAGTTGGCACGGCGGTTGCGGACAGAATGGCGGAGCGACGGAAAGAGGTTCGCTCTTCAGTTTCATTCGCAACCGGAGACCCAAACATGTCCAAGCTCCGTCAGATCGCCTTTTACGGAAAAGGCGGCATCGGCAAGTCCACCACTTCGCAAAACACCCTCGCCGCGCTCGCCGAACTCGGTCAGAAAATCCTGATCGTCGGCTGCGATCCCAAGGCGGATTCAACCCGCCTGATCCTCAACGCCAAGATGCAGGACACCGTCCTGAGCCTTGCCGCCGAAGCCGGTTCGGTCGAGGACCTCGAACTCGAACAAGTCATGAAGATCGGCTACAAGGACATCAAATGCACCGAATCCGGCGGTCCGGAGCCGGGCGTCGGCTGCGCCGGCCGCGGCGTCATCACCGCCATCAACTTCCTGGAAGAAAACGGCGCCTATGACGACGTGGACTATGTGTCCTACGACGTGCTCGGCGACGTCGTCTGCGGCGGCTTCGCCATGCCGATCCGCGAAAACAAGGCCCAGGAAATCTACATCGTCATGTCAGGCGAGATGATGGCGCTCTATGCCGCCAACAACATCTCCAAGGGCATTCTGAAATACGCCCATTCCGGCGGCGTGCGTCTCGGCGGCCTGATCTGCAATGAGCGCCAGACCGATAAGGAGCTGGAATTGGCCGAAGCTTTGGCCGAGCGCCTTGGCTGCAAGCTGATCCACTTCGTGCCGCGCGACAATATCGTCCAGCACGCCGAGCTGCGCCGCCAGACGGTCATCGAATACGCTCCGGATTCCAAGCAGGCCGGCGAATATCGCGACCTGGCCAATAAGATCCATAACAATTCGGGCAAGGGCATCATCCCGACCCCGATCACCATGGAAGAGCTGGAGCAGATGCTGCTCGACTTCGGCATCATGAAGACCGAAGAGCAGCAGCTCGCCGAGCTCCAGGCGAAGGAAGCGGCCGCCGCGCACTGACGCCACTCCGGCCCCGCCGCAAAAGCGGGGCCGGCAAACCCCTTCTGCAGGAGACAGCCATGAGCCTCGATTACAAGAACGACGGCGCCAAGATGGAAGAGTTGATCACGGAGGTCCTCACGGCCTATCCGGAGAAATTTTCCAAGCGCCGCAAAAAGCACCTCAACGTCGCCAAGGCGACCGAGGAACAGTCGGACGAGGGTCAGGCCCTCACCGAATGCGAAGTCAAATCCAACATCAAGTCGATCCCCGGCGTCATGACCGTTCGCGGTTGCGCTTACGCGGGTTCGAAGGGCGTGGTCTGGGGCCCGATCAAGGACATGGTCCATATCAGCCATGGCCCCGTCGGCTGCGGACAATATTCCTGGTCGCAGCGTCGCAACTACTACATCGGCAAGACCGGCGTCGACACTTTCGTCACCATGCAGTTCACCTCCGACTTCCAGGAGCGCGACATTGTGTTCGGCGGCGACAAGAAGCTGGAGAGGATCATCGACGAGATCGACGGTCTCTTCCCGCTCGCCAAAGGCATCACCATTCAGTCGGAATGCCCGATCGGCCTGATCGGCGACGACATCGAGGCGGTGTCGAAGAAAAAAGCCAAGGAAATCGGCAAGACCATCGTTCCGGTCCGCTGCGAAGGTTTCCGCGGCGTGTCGCAGTCGCTGGGCCACCATCTGGCCAACGACTCGGTGCGCGACTGGGTCTTCGACAACAAGGCGGGCGTCGATCAGACCGATCTCACCGGCTTCGTTCCCTCGCCCTATGACGTCAATGTCATCGGCGACTACAACATCGGCGGCGACGCCTGGTCCTCGCGCATCCTGCTCGAAGAGATCGGCCTGCGCGTGGTCGGCAACTGGTCGGGCGACGCCACTCTGGCGGAAATCGAACTGGCGCCGAAAGCCAAGCTCAATCTCATCCATTGCTACCGGTCGATGAACTACATCTGCCGCCACATGGAAGAGAAATACGGCGTGGAGTGGATGGAGTACAATTTCTTCGGCCCGTCGCAGATCGAGGCGTCTTTACGCAAGATCGCCAAGCACTTCGGTCCCGAAATCGAGGCCAAGGCGGAAGAGGTCATCGCCAAGTACAAGCCGCTCGTCGACGCCATCAAGGCGAAATACGAGCCGCGCCTCAAGGGCAAGAAGGTGATGCTCTATGTCGGCGGCCTGCGCCCCCGCCATGTCGTCACCGCCTATGACGACCTCGGCATGGAAATCGTCGGCACCGGGTACGAATTCGCCCACGGCGACGACTATCAGCGCACCGGCCATTATGTGAAGGAAGGCACGCTGATCTATGACGACGTGACGGCCTACGAACTCGAGTCGTTTATCGGAAAGATCCGTCCGGATCTGGTCGGCTCGGGCATCAAGGAGAAATACCCGGTGCAGAAGATGGGCATTCCATTCCGCCAGATGCACAGCTGGGACTATTCCGGCCCCTATCACGGCTATGACGGCTTCGCCATCTTCGCCCGCGACATGGACCTCGCCATCAACAATCCGGTGTGGAGCCTGATGAAGGCCCCCTGGAAGAAAGATGAGCCGGCTCCGATCCCCGCGGCCGCCGAATAAAATTCCGGCCGCCTCCGGGCGGCCGGCTTCTGAAATTCGAGCCTGACCGAAAATGGGTCAGGCCGAGGCGAAAACGGTGATTTTCGAGCACCGAAGCGGAGCGTACTTCTGTACGTGAGCATCGGAGCGCAGAAAGGCGCCGTTTGCAGCCCGGCATCACCCATTTTCCTTGCAAGGGCAGTCGTATGGCGCTGCCTTGCTTCTAAGGAGATGAACAATGCCTCAGTCCGCTGATAAGGTGCTCGACCACGCGCCGCTCTTCCGCGAGCCCGAATATGTCGACATGCTTGCCCGCAAAAAGGCCGAATTCGAATGCGGCCATCCCGACGCCAAGGTCCAGGAAATCGCCGATTGGACCAAGACCTGGGAATATCGCGAGAAGAACCTCGCGCGCCAATCGCTGGTGGTCAATCCGGCCAAGGCGTGCCAACCGCTCGGCGCGGTTTTCGCCGCCGCCGGCTTCGAAAGAACCATGTCGTTCGTTCATGGTTCGCAGGGCTGCGTCGCCTATTATCGCTCGCATCTCGCCCGTCATTTCAAGGAGCCGTCTTCGGTCGTCTCCTCGTCCATGACCGAAGACGCGGCGGTGTTCGGCGGCCTCAACAATATGATCGACGGTCTGGCCAACACCTATTCGCTCTATAGCCCGAAGATGATCGCCGTCTCGACCACCTGCATGGCGGAAGTCATCGGCGACGACCTGCACTCCTTCATCGAAAACTCCCGCAAGAAGGGCTCGGTGCCAGAAGGCTTCGACGTTCCCTTCGCCCATACGCCGGCCTTCGTCGGCAGCCATGTGGACGGCTACGACAATATGATCAAAGGCATTCTGGATAATTTCTGGAAGGACCGCACCCGCGCGCCCAACGCCAAGATCAACATCATCCCCGGTTTCGACGGCTATGTCGTCGGCAATAACCGCGAACTGAAGCGCATCCTCGACATGATGGGCGTGGACTACACCATCCTGTCGGACGCCGCCGACCAATACGACACGCCAGCCGACGGCGAGTTCCGCATGTATGACGGCGGCACCAAGATCGAAGAGGTTGGCGCGGCCCAGGACGCCAAGGCGACCATCTCGCTGCAGCAATGGTGCACGCGCAAGACCATGGACTATATCGCCGAACAGGGTCAGGAGACCGCCGCCTTCCATTATCCGCTGGGCGTTGGCGCCACCGACGACCTTTTGATGAAGATTTCCACTTTGTCGGGCAGGGCGATCCCGGAGGAAATCGAGAAGGAGCGCGGCCGTCTTGTGGACGCCATGGCCGACAGCCAGGCCTATCTGCACGGCAAAAAATACGCGATCTACGGCGATCCGGATTTCGTCTATGGCATGACCCGCTTCATCCTGGAGACGGGCGGCGAGCCGATCCACTGCCTGGCGACCAATGGCACGACCAAATGGGAAGAGGAAATGAAGGCTTTGCTCGCCTCCTCGCCCTTCGGCGCCAAGGGCCAGGTCTGGGCCGGCAAGGATCTGTGGCACATGCGTTCGCTCCTGAGCACCGAGCCGACCGATTTCCTCATCGGAAATTCCTATGGCAAATATCTGGAGCGCGACGTTGGCACGCCGCTGATCCGCCTGACCTTCCCGATCTTCGATCGTCACCACCATCACCGCTTCCCGGTGTGGGGCTATCAGGGCGGCCTGCGCGTGTTGACCACCTTGCTCGACAAAGTGTTCGACGTCTTCGATCGCGAAACCATCGTTCCCGGCGTCACCGACTATTCCTACGACCTGACGCGCTGACGATTTGGGGCAGGGCCGGAGTCTTTACCGGCCCTGTCTTCTTTCGGCATGGCGATTGCACCGCCAAGCCGGAGGGTCGGTTTGTCCGACCAGCTTGTCGGGAATCCGACAAAGCCCGAAACGTAAAGCGAGGTTCGGCCATGACGGGACTTTCCGCCAAAGTTCAGGAGGTCTTCAACGAACCCGCCTGCGACAAGAATCTCAAAAAGACCGACGCGGAGCGCAAAAAGGGTTGTTCCAAGCCGCTGACCCCCGGCGCGGCGGCGGGCGGCTGCGCCTTCGACGGCGCCAAAATCGTCCTGCAGCCGATCGTCGACGCGGCTCATCTCATCCACGGCCCGCTCGCCTGCGAAGGCAACAGCTACGACAATCGCCACGCAGCTTCATCCGGACCGCTGCTCTATCGCACTTCATTCACCACCGACATGTCGGAACTCGATATTGTCATGGGCAATGGCGAGAAAAAATTGTGGAAGGCCATTCAGGAAGTGGTCGCCACGCACAAGCCACCGGCCGTCTTCGTTTATACGACCTGCGTCACTTCGCTGATTGGCGACGACATCCAATCCGTGTGCCGCCACGCTTCCGAAAAACTGGGCACGCCCGTCATTCCCGTCAACGCGCCCGGATTTGCCGGATCGAAAAATCTCGGCAACAAACTCGCGGGCGAGGCGCTCTATGATCATGTCATCGGCACGATGGAGCCGGAAATCTCCACCCCGACCGACATCAATATTCTCGGCGAATATAATCTCGCCGGCGAATTCTGGCAGGTGAAGCCGCTGCTGGAAAAGCTCGGCGTGCGCGTCCACTGCTGCATCACCGGCGACGCGCGCTACCGGGAAGTCGCCTCCGCTCATCGCTCCAAAGTCAATATGATGGTCTGCTCGGCGGCGCTCATCAATCTGGCGCGCAAGATGGAGGAGCAATGGGGCATTCCCTATTTTGAGGGCTCGTTCTATGGCGTCTCCGACACCTCCGACGCTCTGCGCCATATCGCCGCTTTGCTGGTGCGCCAGGGCGCGCCGGCCGATCTGATCGAACGCACCGAAGCGCTGATCGCCGAAGAGGAGGCGCTCGTCTGGCGGCGGCTCGAACCCCATCGCGAACGCCTCAAGGGTAAGCGTGTGCTGCTCTATACCGGCGGGGTCAAGTCCTGGTCGGTTGTCTCGGCCTTGCTCGAGATCGGAATTGAGATCGTCGATACGTCGATGCGCAAGACGACCGTGGAGGACAAGCAGCGCATCAAGGAGCTGCTCGGCGACGATCCGCATGTTCTGGAGAATATGGCGCCGCGCGACATGTACGCCTTTTTGAAGGATGGCAAGGCCGACATCATGCTGTCGGGCGGGCGCACCCAGTTCATCGCGCTGAAAGCCCGCACGCCTTGGCTCGACATCAATCAGGAGCGTCACGATCCATACGCCGGCTATGACGGCATGGTCGAACTGGTGAAAAAACTCGACGCCGAGATCAACAATCCGCTGTGGAAGAAGGTGCGCAAGCCCGCGCCCTGGGACACCGAGGGAAGGATCGTGGCGGCGCCGGCCGGCGCGCCCGAAAGCATCGAGGTCGATCCGCATTTCGTCGCCCATCATCGCAAGGCGTTCCAGGGCGCCGAGGCGCAAGATTTCGAGGAGTGCTGAGCCATGAACGCGATCGCTCCGATCAGCAAATCCGTCTCGACCAATCCGCTGAAAATGTCGGCGCCGCTCGGCGCGGCCATGGCCTTTCTCGGCGTCGACGGCGCGGTTCCGCTTTTTCACGGCAGCCAGGGCTGCACGGCTTTCGCACTCGTCCTGCTGGTGCGTCATTTCAAGGAAATGATCCCGCTGCAGACGACGGCGATGAACGAAGTCTCCACCATTCTCGGCGGCGCCGATCATGTCGAGGAGGCCTTGCTCAATCTGAAGAAGCGGATGAATCCGAAATTCATCGGCATATGCTCGACCGCCTTGACCGAAACGCGCGGCGAAGATTTTGAGGGCGATCTGCGCGG
>CAYRNB010000046.1:0-7281 GCA_964425315.1 uncultured Rhodoblastus sp. | reverse complement strand
ACGCCGATCATCCTGCCCGACATTTCCCGTTCGCTCGACGGCACGGTTCCCGACGAATGGCGCCCGATGTCCAATGGCGGCGCCACCCTCGAGGAAATCGCTCGTATGAACGCCTCCGCCGCGACTTTGGCCATTGGCGCGCATATGCGCGCCCCGGGCCAGGCGCTGGAAGCCAAAACCGGCGTTCCCACGCTTTATTTCGATCATCTCACCGGCCTCGACTCCTGCGATCGGCTCTGTGTCGAGCTGTCGCAGATCAGCGGTCGCGCCGTTCCCGCGCGACTGCGGCGCGAAAGGTCGCGGCTGATCGACGCCATGCTCGACGGCCACTTCTATTTCGCCGGCAAGAAAATGGCGGTCGCCGCCGAACCCGATCTCCTGCTGGCGACGACGCAACTGATGCACGAACTCGGCGCCGAAATCACCGCCGCCGTCACCACCGCCGCCGGATCTCCGGCGCTCGCAGGCGTTCCGGCGAAGGATGTGATCGTCGGCGATCTCGGCGATCTCGAAAAGCGCGCGGAGGGCGTCGATCTCATCGCTTCGCACAGCCACGCCCGCCAGGCTGCGGCGCGGCTGCACGTTCCGCATTTGCGCATCGGCTTCCCGATCTTTGACCGTCTCGGCGCGGCCTATCGGATGAGCCTGGGCTACGCCGGAACGCGTCAGCTTATTTTCGAAATCGCCAATACGATTCAGGCGGCGCATCATGAAGTCACGCCGCAATCTCTCGATCCATTCCTTTTGCGACAGAAGGAGATGAGCGCATGAGCGCCACACGTTTAAGCCTTGTCGAAAACGAACAGGCCGCCGCTCCGTCGGGCGAGCCAGCGGTGCGCGTCGCCATAGCGACTTCCGACATGAAGTCGCTCAACGCTCATTTCGGCTCGGCCCGCCGCTTCGTCCTTTACGACGTCACCAAGCAGGACTGGCGTTTCATAGAGGCGGTCGCCTTCGACGATGTTTCGGACGAAAGCGGCAGCCATCGCGTCGAGGGCGACGACAAGATCAGCCGCAAGGTCGCGGCGCTGAAAGGCTGCCATCTGCTTTTCTGTCTCGCCATCGGCGGCCCTTCGGCGGCCAAGGTGGTTTCCGCGGGAATTCACCCGATCAAAGTGACGCAGCCGCAAGCGATCGACGCCGTGCTCGAGCGCACTCGCGTCATGTTGAACGGCGCGCCGCCGCCCTGGCTGCGAAAAATTTTCGCGGAAGCGGGCTTTGTCGCGAAACCTTCGTTTCTTGAGGAGCCGGCCTGAGCCGCCGCAGCGATTAGTTGAAGGAAAACGCACATGCTGGATAAAGTCGATATCGCCCCCGAAGACGCCACGGCGCTTGAGCGTCCTTTTGCCCGCGCGCTGGTGACGCTGATGCGGGCCCAGGACACGCACGGCGCCTGGGAAAAGAAAAATGACGCGCAATTGCTCGCCGATTTCATCGTCACCAAGGAGCAGCGACGCGCCATGCCGATCATCGGCGATCCCGATCCCGACATTTTGTGGCGCATCGAAATTTTCTACACCGCCGTCGGCCTGGCGGTGGAAAAACAGACCGGCGTGATCGCCGGGCCGATGATGAAGATGAGCCATGAAGGTTTCGGCCGGCTGGTGCTGATTGCCGGCAAGCTCATCGCTTTGTCGCGGCATTTGCGCGACGTGCATCGCTTCGGTTTCGAATCCATCGCCAAACTGGTGGCGGAGGGCGAAAAATATGTCGCTTCGGCCGTCGCGGAAATCGAAGCTCACCCCGAAGTCGCCAAAATCTGATCAAGAGGAGGCGCCGTAAATGTCCGACGTCGAAAGTCTCAAAGCCGAGATCAAGAAGCTCTCCTCCCGCGCCACGACGGCGAAGATGAATCTGCACGATTTTTCGGAAGAGCTTCCGGTCAATTGGGCCGATGCGCCGAAAGTGGCGCAGGCGGTCGTGGACGCCTATGCGGCCCTCGAAGCCGCGCGAAAAAAACTCAAAGAGCTGGAGAACGCCTGATGACGGAGTTCAAGACCCGCGACGGCTCCGAATGGATGCCCGTCTATCTCACCGAAATCAACGGCGAGACCTGCATCGGCTGCGGACGCTGCTTCAAGGTCTGCTCGCGCGACGTCATGCATCTTTACGGCGTTGACGATGAGGGCGAAGTGCTGGGCGCCGTCAGCGAAGATGACGACGACGATGATGATTTCGACGGCGAACTGAACCGCAAGATCATGAAGGTGGACAATGCCGGCGCCTGCATCGGCTGCGGCGCTTGCGCGCGGGTCTGTCCGAAAGACTGCCAGACGCATGTCGCCGTCGATCAGGTCGCGGCCTGATCCGATGCGCGCGGTCGCCGCACATGAATTCGCCTCCTCGGCGCCGGGAAAACCGGCGGCGGCGCGCGATTCCTTCCAGCGTCATGTCTTCGCCGCGATCTGGGCCATAGGATTGACGCAGGCGCGAGACGAAAACGGCGACCTCTCGCAGGCGCTTGGCTTGGCGCGCGCCGATCTTGTCGCGCTTGCGCGGGCGTGGTCGCCGCATCCGCAGGCGATGGCGCAAGCCGAGGCCACGAGCGAGACGATAGAACTCGACGAAGAAGAGGAGCAATTGCTGCGCCTCCTCGACCATCATCGCGCCAATTCCGGCGCTGAAACGTTTTGGCTGGCGCGCATGGTGACGCGCCGCTCCATGCAGCCCAATCATTTGTGGCAGGATCTCGGTCTCAACGATCGCGGCGAGCTCAGTCGTCTGCTGCGGGAGAATTTTCCCGACCTCGCCGCGGCCAATGTCGCCAATATGAAATGGAAGAAATTTTTTTATCGCCGCCTGTGCGAGATGGAAGGCTTCACCCTCTGCACGGCGCCGTCCTGTCGTGAATGCGACGATTTCGACCGCTGTTTCGGGCCCGAGGATGGCGAAAGCCTGCTCGCCCGCATCCGCCGCGAAAATACGACAGAAACCTTGTCGCATCTCTGACCAATGTCGCAAAGGCGACAGGGGCGACAAAGGTAACTCCGTAAAATCAATGAGATAGCTTTGGCATAAGGGTTGCTGCTACTCGATCATGGATTGCTCGAATGGAGTCAAAACATGATCACTCTGACGCCCAGCGCCGTTAACGCCGTGAAAACGGCCATGACCAATGCCGCGACGCCCGCAGAAGGGTTGCGCGTCATGGTCGAGGCCGGAGGCTGCGCCGGATACAAATACATGATGGGTCTCGAACGTCAGGCGCGCGACGGCGACGCGGTGATCGAGACGGACGGCGTCAAAATCTTCATCGACGATCTTTCGCAAGGCCATGTCCTGGGCATGACCATCGACTTCGTCAGCACGCTGGAAAGCTCCGGCTTCGTTTTCGACAATCCGAATGCGGCGTCGAAATGTTCATGCGGCAAATCGTTCGGGTGATAGGAGCTCGCCATGTGGGACTACACCGATAAGGTCAAGGACTATTTCTTCAATCCGAAAAACGCCGGCGTCCTGGAAGACGCCAATGCCATCGGCGAGGTCGGCGCGATTTCCTGCGGCGACGCGTTGAAATTGATGATGAAGGTCGAACCGCAAAGCGAAGTGATCGAAAAGGCCAGCTTCCAAACCTTTGGCTGCGGCTCGGCGATCGCTTCTTCTTCGGCGCTGACGGAACTGGTGATCGGCAAAACGCTCGATGAGGCTCTCGCCATCACCAACCAGGACATCGCCGATTTCCTCGGCGGCCTGCCGCCGGAAAAAATGCATTGCTCGGTCATGGGCTATGAGGCGCTGCAAGCGGCCGTCGCTAATTTTCGCGGCGAGACCTGGAGCGACGACCACGAGGAAGGCGCGCTGGTCTGCAAATGTTTCGGCGTCGACGAAGGCATGATCGAACGCGCGGTGCGCATGAACAAGCTTACCACCATCGAAGCGGTGACGGCCTACACCAAAGCGGGCGGCGGCTGCCTGACCTGTCTCGAGGCGCTGGAAGAGGTCTTGACCAAAGTCAACGCCGACATGGTCGCCGAAGGCGTCCTGGTCGAGGCGGAGGCCTATAAGGGCGGCGGCGCCGATCCGGCGGTGCTGCGCCAGATCGTCAAGGCGGCGGAAGCGGGCGCCGAAGCCGCGGCGGCGCAGAAGCCTGCGGCAAAGCCGGCCCCCGTCGTTTCGCCGCTCGCGCCTCCGGCCGCGCCGCTGACCAATCTGCAAAAGATTCGCCTGATCGAAGAGACGATCGAAGAGCTGCGTCCGCATCTGAAAAAAGACGGCGGCGACTGCGAGCTGGTCGATGTCGATGGCGCCAGTGTTTTCGTCAAGCTGACCGGCGCCTGCGTCGGCTGCCAGGCGGCGAGCATGACCGTCTCCGGCATCCAGGACCGCATCTCCGCCAAGCTCGGCGCGCCGGTGCGCGTCATTCCCGCCAAATCGACGCACTAAGGGATACGCCATGAAAACCGCTTATCTCGACAATAACGCCACCACAAAAGTCGATCCGCGCGTCGTCGAGGCCATGCTGCCCTATTTTACCGAGCAGTTCGGCAACGCCTCCTCGATTCACGAATTCGGCGCTTCGGTCGCCGGCGGCTTGCGCGCCGCGCGCAAGCAGGTGCAAAGCCTTCTCGGCGCCGAATTCGATCACGAGATCATCTTTACGTCCGGCGGAACCGAATCGGATTCGACCGCCATTCTTTCGGCGCTCGAAGCGCTGCCCGACCGCAATGAAATCATCACCAGCAAGGTCGAACATCCGGCCGTTCTGACCACCTGCCAATATCTGGAAAAGATGGGCCGCGCCAAGGTACATTACATCGGCGTGGACAGTTTCGGCCGGCTCGATCTCGAAGCCTATCGCGCCGCTCTGTCGCCGCGCGTGGCGCTGGTGACCCTCATGTGGGCCAACAACGAAACGGGAACCATTTTCCCGATCGAAGGCCTGGCCGAGCTGGCGAAAAAGGTCGGCGCCCTGTTCCATACCGATGCGGTGCAGGCGGTCGGCAAGGTTCCGATCGCGCTGAAGGACAGCGACATCGACATGCTGTCGTTGTCGGGCCACAAGCTCCATGCGCCGAAGGGAATTGGCGCGCTTTACGTCAAGCGCGGCTCGCGCTTCAAGCCGCTGCTGCGCGGCGGCCATCAGGAGCGCGGCCGGCGCGCCGGCACGGAAAATACGCCCGGCATCATCGCGCTCGGTCTCGCCGCCGAACTCGCCGCCCAGCATATGGCGGAGGAAAATACGCGGGTGAAGGCTTTGCGCGATAAACTGGAGCAGGGCGTTCTGAAGAGCACGCCGAACTGCTTCGTCAATGGCGACCTCAACGACCGCCTGCCCAATACCTGCAATGTCGCTTTCGAATATGTGGAAGGCGAAGCCATATTGCTTCATCTCAATCGCGCTGGAATCGCGGCTTCGTCAGGCTCCGCCTGCACTTCCGGCTCACTCGAGCCGAGCCATGTGCTGCGCGCGATGAATATTCCCTTCACCGCCGCGCACGGTTCGATCCGCTTCTCCCTGTCGCGCGATAATACGGAAGAGGAAGTCGATCGCGTTATCGAGGTCCTGCCCGGAATCATCGAAAAGCTGCGGGCCTTATCGCCCTTCTGGGCCGGCGCGCAAAAGGCGGCGAAGGAATTCAAGCCGGTTTATGCCTGAGGTCCCCATGTTCGCCGTCAAGTCGGATCGCGTCTTTATCAATGACACCACTTTGCGCGACGGCGAACAGGCGCCGGGGGTGGCTTTCACGCTGTCCGAGAAAGTCGCCCTGGCGCGGGCCTTGGCAGAGGCCGGCGTCGATGAGATCGAGGCCGGCACGCCCGCCATGGGGCGTGACGAAATCGACGCCATTGCCGCGGTCGTCGACGAAGCGCTCCCGACGACAATCATGGCCTGGTGCCGTCTCAACCAGGCCGATGTCGACGCCGCCCTACGCGCCGGCGTGGGCCGCGTAAATATTTCCGCGCCCATGTCGCGCCTGCAGATGCAGGTCAAGCTCAAATGCGGGCCGGAAGAGACGGCGGCGCGTGTTTTTCGCCTCGTCTCTTATGCGCGCGAAAAGGGCCTCGAAGTCGCGCTTGGCGGCGAAGATTCCTCGCGCGCCGATGTGCGCGATATTGGCCTGATCGCGCGCGCGGCGGAAGAGGCCGGCGCCTTTCGCCTGCGTTTCGCCGATACGCTCGGCTTGCTCGAACCTTTTTCCACTTACGAGACAATCAAACTCTTGCGTGACGAGACCGATCTGGCGATTGAATTCCACGGCCATGACGATCTCGGCCTCGCCGCCGCCAATACGTTAGCGGCGATACGCGCCGGCGCGCGCGCCGCTTCCGTCACCGTCCTCGGCCTGGGAGAGCGAGCCGGCAATGCGCCGTTGGAGGAAGTTGCGGTCGCGCTGCTGCGCGCCACCCATTTCACCACCAAAATCGATCCGGCGCGGCTGACGTCGCTGGCGGAAAAAGTGGCGGTCGCGTCCGGCGACGTGATACCTCGCGCGAAAGCGATCGTCGGCACGGATATTTTCACGCACGAATCCGGAATTCACGTCGCAGGGCTTTTAACAGACGTGCGCGCCTATCAGGGAATTGATCCCGCTTTGCTCGGACGCCGCCACAAAGTGGTGATCGGCAAACATTCCGGCTTTGCGGCTTTGCGCGCCATTTGCGCGCCGGCGGGCATCCATCTCGACGCGACGGCTGCCGCCGCCGTGCTCAAAAGGGTGCGGGCGGTCGCGCATACGATCAAGGCTTCGGCGCCGGAAAGCTGGGTCCGCCGCATGGCGCGCGAGGAGCTTTCGCGCCTCCGCCATGAAGAAGGCGAGAACGCATGAGCGAATCGCCCGCCAAGACCTCACTCTTTCGCACGATCGGCGAGGATATAGCCTGCGTCGCGGGGCGCGACCCGGCGGCGCGCGGAAAATTCGAAATTCTACTGACCTATCCCGGCGTCCATGCGGTGATCTTCTATCGCGTCGCGAATCGCCTGTGGAATTCCCGCTTTCAGTTTCTTGCGCGCGTCATGTCCTGGGCGGGCCGCCTGTTCACCAATATCGATATTCATCCGGCGGCGACCATCGGCCGGCGCTTTTTCATCGATCACGGCGCCGGCGTGGTGATCGGCGCGACGGCGATCATCGGCGCCGATGTCACACTCTACCACGGCGTCACGCTTGGCGGCGTGTCCTGGTCGCCCGGCAAGCGCCATCCGACTTTGGAAGACGGCGTGATGTGCGGCGCGGGCGCCAAAATTCTCGGTCCCATCACCATCGGCGCGGGCGCGCGCATCGGCGCCAATTCGGTCGTTGTCGAAGACGTCCCGCCGGCCGCCACCGTGGTCGGCATTCC
>CAYRNB010000045.1:6863-25395 GCA_964425315.1 uncultured Rhodoblastus sp. | reverse complement strand
AATGACGCCGCATCCGGTCGAGTTCGACATGTATTATTCCTACTGAGCCGAGGCTTCAGCGAAAGACAAAGGGCGGCCAAAAGGCCGCCCTTTCCTTATCTGATTGATTACCCAGCTTTTTTGTCGCGAGCCTCTAAGGGCCGTCGCCGGCGCGGCCAGGAAGCGGCGCCGCACGATCGGCGGAAGGCCGCGCGGAGCAGTTTAGAATAATTCAAATATGACGCAATTGGCTTGAACGACGCCGGGCGCCCGCGTCATTTTGCCGGCGTTGAACAAAGCCTCCGCCTTCTGCAACGCGCGCCTTTTCCAGGCGCGCGCAGGGGCAAGCATGGCGCGAAGACCAGGTGGAACAAATATGCGCAAACTTCTTTTCTCGGCCCTTATTTCGACCTTCGCCCTCTATGGCTTTGCGCAGGCCAAGGAATATCCCGTCGGCAAGCACAAGGAGATCGCCGGCATGGAGATCGGCGCGGTCTATCTTCAACCGATCAAAATGGATCCGCCGAATATGATGCGGCCGGCGAAGGAGTCCGACGTGCATCTCGAAGCCGATATTCATGCGGCCAGGGACAATGCCAACGGTTTCGCCGAGGGCGACTGGATCCCTTATCTCGGCGTCGCCTTCGAAGTCACCAAGCTCGATGACAATAAGACGGTCAAGGGTCAATTCATGCCGATGGTCGCCAATGACGGCCCGCATTACGGCGACAATGTCAAATTGTTCGGCCCCGGCAAATATCGGCTCAAACTGACGATCTCGCCGCCGGGCCCGCATTTCGGCCGCCATGTCGACAAGGAGACCGGCGTCGCCCCGTGGTTCAAGCCTTTCACGGTCGAGTATGAATTCGTGTTCGCGGGCGTCGGCAAGAAGGGCGCCTATTGAACGCTCGGCTTCAGGAAAAGCCGGGAACGCTTCCATTTCGAGCGGAGCGCGCTTCGCAGCGCCAAGGGAGTTGGAATTGAAAATATCGGCCGTTGCTTTCCTGTCGTTGCTGACGCTCGGCGGCGGCGCCCGCGCCGGCGAGACGCCCACTTTCCAGCTTGTGTTCAAGGATGGCGTCATCACGCCCCTGCGCCTCAACGTGCCGGCCAATACGCGCTTTCGGCTGGAGCTGAAGAATACGGGCAAGAGCCCGGCCGAATTCGAAAGCAAGCCTCTGCGCCTGGAAAAGGTCCTCGCCGCGGAGAGTTCGTCCGTCCTGGTCATCCGGACTCTCGATCCGGGAGAATATGTGTTTTTCGACGATTTCCACCCCGACGCGCCGCAGGCGACCTTGGTGGCCAAATGATGCGGGGAGCGACGACGGAATCGATGGCGGACGGCCTCGACGCGAACGAGGTTTCGTCCGGCGCGCGTTGGGGACGAACCATCGCGGCGCGCCGCCTCGCCGCGGTGGGCGACTGGCTTTTACGCCGCCAGGACGCTATCCGCGCCGTCCAATGGATCGTCGTCGGCTTCTATTTCTTCCTGGTTTCGGTTCCCGCCTTTTTGCCCATTCCGGCGTCGCAAGCCCATATCTGGAACAACCTCACCCTTTTGGCGCAATTCGCGTTCTGGGGAATCTGGTGGCCCTTCGTCCTGCTCAGCATGGTCCTGGTCGGACGTGTCTGGTGCGGCCTGCTCTGCCCGGAAGGCGCCCTGTCCGAGGCCGTCAGCCGCCACGGCAGGGGCCGGGCCATTCCGCGCTGGGTCACGTGGAAGGGCTGGCCTTTTGTCGCTTTCGTCGCCACCACCGTCTATGGCCAGATGGTCAGCGTCTATCAGTATGCGGCGCCGGCGCTCGTCGTCCTCGGCGGCTCGACGGCGGCGGCCATGGTCGTCGGCTGGCTTTGGGGCCGCAACAAAAGGGTGTGGTGCCGTTACCTCTGCCCGGTTTCGGGCGTGTTCGCGCTCCTCGCCAAACTCGCGCCCTTGCATTTCAGGACCGATCCCCAGGCGTGGCGCGACAATACCCGCCACAACCTTCCCTCCCCGCGCGTCGAATGCGCGCCGCTCGTGCCGATCAAGACCATGAAGGGCGCGAGCCAATGCCACATGTGCGGAAGATGTTCGGGCTACAAGAAGGCTGTGACGCTCTCCTTTCGTTCGCCCAGCCACGAGATCGTCCATGTCGCGGGCGCGACGCCTAAGCCATGGGAAACGGCGCTGATCGTCTTCGGTCTGATGGGCGTGGCGGCAGGCGCCTTTCAGTGGTCGTCGAGCGCATGGTATGTCGACGTCAAGCAGGCGCTGGCCGAGCGCCTTGTCGACGCCGGCGCGATCTGGGCGCTGAAGCCTTTGGCGCCATGGTGGATTCTCACAAATTATCCCGCACAGAACGACGTGCTGACGCTGCTCGATGGCGCGATCCTGCTCTTCTATATTTTCGCCACCGCGCTGGTCATCGGGCTCGCCGTGACCGCGCTGCTCGGCGCCGCGACGCGCATTTCCGGCGCCTGGTCGGCGGCGCGCTTTCATCATCTCGCCCAGAGCCTGATCCCGCTCGCGGGTTGCGGCGTCTTTCTCGGCCTGTCGGCGCTCACCGTCACCATGGCGCACAATGAGGGCGTTGACATTCTCTTCGTGGATCAGGCGCGCATGGCTTTGCTGATCGGCGCGACGCTTTGGGGACTCTGGCTCGCCTGGCGGATTTTGGGACTCTATTCCGACGCGCTTCTGCGCCGGACACTCGCCATCCTGCCCGTGGCGGGCGCTTTCGGAATCGGCTTCGCCAGCTGGTTCCTGCTCTTCTGGAGCGTATGAAATGCCCGCATCGTCCAAACGCGCCTCGACTCGGCGAATGTTCGAGCGTACGCTATGTTATAACATATCATTAGGGGGCTGGACGAGCGTTCGCCATCCTGCCCGCGGCGGGCGCTATCGGATTTGGATTCGCCAAGTGGTTCGTGCTCTTTTGGGCCAATTGAAATGCCGCTAACGTCCGAATCGGCGACCGCCCGAAGAAAGCCGCGGAATAACGCGCCATGACCGTGCATTTGCGATCGAAGCTTGCAGGCGTCGGGCGCGCGCTCTTGGCCTTGACCGCCTGCGCGGCGGCAAGCCTCTGCCCTGGCGCCGCCAGGGCGGACGACCCGCCGCCATCGGTCCTTTACAGCATCCCCGCCTTCGCCCAGGCCGCGGATTTCAAGAAAAGCCTCGCCGATCTCGGCTTGACCCTGCAGTCGATCTATACCGGCGAGACTTTGGCGAACCCTTCCGGCGGCGCCCGCCAGGGCGCGATTTATGAAGGCCGCCTGGAGCTCTTGCTTTACGCCGATATGGACAAGATCGCCGGTTGGCCGGGCGCGACTTTGCATGCGCACGGCTACTGGCTGCAGGGAACCGGCCTGTCACGCTATTATGTCCAGAATTTCCTTGCCGTGAGCAATATCGAGGCGCTGCCGTCCGTGCGGCTTTACGAATTATGGCTCGAACAGAAATTGGACGACGACAAGCTCGCCTTGCGCTTCGGCCTGCTCGGCGCCGATTCGGAATTCGCCATCGGCCGATACACCCTGCTTTTCGTCAACGCGACGGTGGGCTGGCCGGACATTTTGGGCCATGACATGCCGAGCGGCGGCCCGGCGGTTCCCCTTTCCGCCCTGGGCTTTCGCGCCAGATACGATTTCAACGACAATTTCGCCCTGCTCGCCGCCATTTTTGACGGCGATCCCGCCGGGCCGGGGCCAGGCGATCCGCAGCGCCGCGATCCCTATGGCCTCAATTTCCGCCTGAGCGATCCGCCCCTGCTGATGCAGGAGGCCCAATTCAACTACAATCAGGGCAAGAGCGCCGCCGGCCTTCCCGGAACGATCAAAATCGGCGCCTGGGAATATTTCGGCAATGTCGCCAATTATCGCGCCGATCCTCTCGGCATCCAATACAATCTCACCGGCCTGCAGCCGGTCAGCCTCCTCGGCGATTATGGCGCCTACGCCATGATCGACCAGCTCGTGTTGGGAACGGAGGACGACCCGACCAAGGGCGTCGGCGTTTTCGCCCGCGTCTTCGGCGCGCCGTCGGAGCGCAACATGCTCGATTTTTACTGCGACGGCGGCGTCAACGTCTCCGGCCTCGTTCCTGGCCGCCCTAAGGACGCATTCGGTCTTTCTTTCGCCTATGACAATATTTCCGCCGCGATCCGCGACGCCGCCAAGGCCGCCAGCCTGCCAGTCATTCCCGATCATGAAATCCTGCTGGAGCTGACCTATCAGGCGCAAATTCTTCCCGGATGGACGGCGCAGCCGGTCGCCGAATATGTCGTCCATCCCGCCGCCGGAACCGGCGGTTTCAACCTTCCCAATGCGGTCGTCATCGGGCTGCGCACCACGCTCAATTTCTGACCCGTCCTCCCCGCTTCGCTTGCCTCGGGCCGCCGGTTATGTTCGGCTAATGTTCCGTCGAGCGATTCGCTCGCCCTGACCCGAAGCGGAGTCCTTCTTGCCCGCCACGCATCTCGACAAGCTCAATGACGCCCAGCGCCGCGCCGTCGAATATGGAATCGGCGGCGAGGCCGGCGGCGGCGGTCCGTTGCTGGTGATCGCCGGGGCCGGCTCCGGCAAGACCAATACGCTCGCCCATCGCGTCGCCCATCTGATCGTCAAGGGCGCCGACCCCCGCCGCATTCTGCTCATGACCTTTTCCCGCCGCGCGGCCCAGGAGATGACGGCGCGGGTGCGGCGCATCTGCGCTGAGGCGCTCGGCGCGAGGGCCGATACGCTTGCCGGCGGGCTCGCCTGGGCCGGCACGTTCCATTCCATCGGCGCGCGCCTCCTGCGCGATCATGCGGTCGAGATCGGCCTTGATCCGGACTTCACCATTCACGACCGCGAGGATTCCGCCGACCTGATGAATCTGGTGCGGCACGACCTCGGATTTTCCAAGACCGAAAGCCGCTTTCCGACCAAGGGAACCTGCCTTTCCATCTATTCGCGCGCCGTCAATGCGGAAAAAAATCTCGACGAGGTTTTGGCGCAGAATTTCCCCTGGTGCGGTGGCTGGGACGGCGAGCTCAAAAAGCTTTTCGCGGCCTACGTCGAGGCCAAACAGGCGCATAACGTGCTCGATTACGACGACCTGCTGCTCTATTGGGCGCAGATGGCCGGCGAGCGGGAGCTTGCCGCCCGCCTAGCCGCGCGTTTTGACCATGTGCTGGTCGATGAATATCAGGACACCAACCGGCTTCAGGCCTCGATCCTTTTTGCGTTGAAGCCGGACGGGCGCGGCCTGACCGTGGTCGGCGACGACGCCCAGTCGATCTATTCCTTCCGCGCCGCGGAAGTGCGCAACATTCTCGATTTTCCGCAGAAATTTTCGCCGCCGGCGGAAGTCGTCGCCTTAGAACGCAATTACCGCTCGACGCCGTCCATTCTCGCCGCCGCCAACGGCGTGATCGCGCTGGCGAAAGAGGGATATGGCAAGAAATTGTGGAGCGCGCGGCCAGAGGGCGAACGCCCGCAAATCGTTATCGTGCGCGACGAAACGGATCAGGCGAATTTTATCGTTGATTCCGTGCTTTCCGAGAGAGAGTTGGGAGGAAGGTTGAAGAACCAGGCGGTCCTCTTCCGCACCGCCCATCATTCCGGTCCGCTGGAAATCGAGCTGACCCGCCGCAACATTCCCTTCGTCAAATATGGCGGCCTGAAATTCCTCGACAGCGCCCACGTCAAGGACGTGCTGGCGCTGCTGCGCTTCGCGCAAAACCCGCGCGATCGAGTCGCCGGCTTTCGCCTGCTGCAATTGCTGCCGGGCGTCGGACCGGCCTTGGCAAAAAAAACCCTGGACGCCATGAGCGCCGCCGCCGACCCGCTCGCCGCCCTGCTCGCCTTGCCCGCGCCGCCGCGCGCAAGCGGCCATTGGGCGCCGTTCCTCGCCGTGCTGCGCCAGATCGGAACGGAAAAAACGGCGTGGCCAGCCGAACTGCTCGCCGCGCGCCTGTGGTACGAGCCGCATCTCGAACGCCTGCACGAGGACGCCGCGACGCGGAAAATCGACCTGGTCCAGCTTGAGCAGATCGCCCAGACCTATCCGTCGCGCGAAAATTTTCTCACCGAACTCACGCTCGATCCGCCCGCCGCCACCAGCGACGAGGCCGGCGTTCCCCTGCGCGACGAGGATTACCTCATCCTTTCCACCATTCATTCGGCCAAGGGGCAGGAGTGGAAATCGGTTTTCGTGCTCAATGTCGTGGACGGCTGCATTCCCTCCGATCTCGCGACCGGGACGGCGGCCGAAATCGAGGAGGAGCGCCGCCTGCTCTATGTCGCCATGACGCGGGCGAAAGACCGGCTAAGCCTCGTCACGCCGCAGCGCTTCTTCACCCACGGCCAGCACGCCTATGGCGACCGCCACGTCTATGCCGCGCGCAGCCGCTTCATTCCGGCGGAGCTTGCGCCACTGTTCGACATCACCTCCTATCCGCCGCCCGCAGCCGATATGGCGCGCCCGGCGCTGGCGCCGGAAAAGAAATACGACTTTTCCGCCCGCCTGCGCCGCATGTGGGGATGAGGCGACGATCGCCGCGAGGCGCCCGCGCGCCCTGGTTGAGGAATACAGGTGTCGAGCCGAAGGCGTCCTTCAATATGAGGCGTTAAACGTCTGCCTGCGGCGGAATGGAGACTTAGGCGGAATAACCGATGTGGGCATTTAAGCGGCCTTATGAAGCCCGCAGTTTAGCCGCCGCCAGGCGGCGTGGTTGGCGACCTTTGCGGAGCTTGAGTCGACAGCGTCAGGCTCGGATAAACACTTCTTTGAAAGCTTGATCGTAACCGACATCGGAACCGCTCCAGACGGTCCCGGTGTCGTCAATTTCGACGCCGATCACATCGGGATGCTCCAATTGCGACACGCCCTTCGTTGCGATCTGCAGGATTGAGAACGAAAAGTCCCGATTGACGGCGCGAAATGATCGAGCGAGTGCATCCGCAGTCTCAAAGGTGAGTTGAGCGCCGTCGCTTAAAACGAATAGGATCCGTTGGCCGGAGCTGAGCAGTTTCAAAAACTTGTCGCCCTGATAGGAGTATTTGGCGATCACCTGATCGCGCATTTCTTCCATTTCGGCCTGGCGTCGGAGTCTGTCGGGCGCACTGAACTTGAAGTCGTGGATGAAATAGAGTCCATGGCGTGGGACGTAGGCCCGCCATTCGCCGTCGATCTCCTTGAGTTCGAATTCCTTCGCGCTCAAGGCGAAATCCGTCGAAATTAGGTCCGCGACGCATCCATGGCCCTTATCGCGACAAAGGGAGTCGAAGAAGCCGGACCTCGGGACATAGCTACGGAAATGCCGCGCCCGCTGGACGCGATCGATATGGAAACGCGCCCGACAATCCTGTCCAATCGAAACAGCCACATCGAACACCCTCGCCGGCAGAAACTGGTTCTCCTGTTCGGCGCACGCGTTGGTGCGAAAGCCCTGAAAAAACTTCGAGACCGATTTCATGACTAATCAGGTGAAGTGCAAAACCCCCACTTCATACTGTCCTGTCTCCTGGCGCGCAAGCCCAGGCACGGGAAAGCAGGCGCCACTGGTTGACACCTATTAATAGACCCGGGTCGCGACAGTCTCCTTCGAGCCGATTCCTTCCTATCGGCCTACGCCCGCTTCCCGCCCGTCTTGGTCATTTGCCCCGGGTCTTCAGCACCTTGATTTTCGCACTTAGTTTACCTGCTGCGCGCCACCACGGGACTAACGCGTTCGCAGGTTTTGGCCCAGGGGACGGCGCTTTCGGTGATCAATTTGCGGCCCCGCACCAATTGCGCCGGATCGGCGACGAAGCGCGCGATTTCGCGCGCCGGGCGCGGCTTGCTGAACAGAAAGCCTTGCGCCTCGTCGGCGCCGTTCTCGCGCAAGATTTCCAATTGTTCGACCGTCTCCACTCCCTCGGCCAGCAGTTCGACGCCCAGTTCGGCGACGAGGGCCTTGACCGCCTTGATGATCGCGAGCGAGGCGGGATTCTCGTCCATGTCGCGCACGAAGAACTGGTCGATCTTGACCTTGTTCGGCCGGAATCGGCCGAGATAGGCGAGCGAGGAATAGCCGGCGCCGAAATCGTCGAGCGCCACCCGCATCCCCAGTTCGCGCAATTCGTTTATGGTCGCGAGGACGGAATCGGCGTCGGCCATCAGCACGGATTCGGTGATTTCCATTTCCAGCCGCTCGGCGGGAAATTTCGTGTCGTTCAAAATCCTTTTGACGGTTTCGGCGACATTGCCGCGGGCGAATTGGACGGGGGAAAAATTGACCGCCAGCCGCACGTCCTTGGGCCAGGATTTGGCGTCGATGCAGGCCTGACGCAAAACCCATTCGCCGAGCGGGATGACGAGGCCGGATTCCTCGGCTATGTCCATGAATTCGCCGGGCGAGATCATGCCGAGCCTGGGATGGCGCCAGCGCGCCAAGGCTTCGCAGGCGCAGATCCGGCGTCTGGCAAGGCTGACGATCGGCTGATAATAGACTTCCAATTCGTTGCGCGTGATGCCGAGGCGCAGGTCCTGTTCGATCTCCTGGCGGCGGCGCGCCTCTTCCGCCATGGATTTCTCAAAAAAGCGGAAGACGCCGCGCCCTGCGTCCTTGGCGGCGTAGAGCGCCATATCGGCCGCCTGCATCAACTCGTCGGCGTTGGCGCCGTCGTCCGGCGTGATGGCGATGCCGATCGAGGCGCCGATCAGCAGTTTGACGCCGCCGAGGTGATAGGGATCGCCGACGGCCTCCACCGCCTGCGCAGCGAATGCGGCCGCGCCTTCGCGATCGCCGAGGCGCAGGACGACGAATTCGTCGCCGCCGAGCCGGGCGACAATGTCCTGCGGCGCCGCCAGCTCCTGCAATCTTTCGGCGACCCTTTTCAGCAATTTGTCGCCGACCGGATGGCCGAGCGAGTCGTTGACCTGTTTGAACCGGTCAAGATCGATCATCAGCACGGCGAATGGAGCGCTCTCATCAAGGCGAGACGCGGCCTTTTCCAACTCCTCGAAATAGGCGTTGCGGTTGCGCAGGCCGGTGACGTCGTCCTGCCGCGCCAGGCGCTCGAAGCGTAGTTCCGAGGCGCGCCAGCGGGTGACGTCCTCGATCTGCAGCGAAAAGCCGTCCCGCGTCGGATGGAACACGAATTCCATGAACCGTCCGTCGGCCAGCGCGACGATGGCGCTTTCGCGCTGGCGGTTGCGCCGCGCTGCCCCGGCGGCGTCGATCAACTGGCGCGCGGCCTCCGGCTCCGCCAGCCGAAGCGCCAGCTTTTGCGCTAAAAGATCGTCGATCCGCGCCTCTTGCGCCGTCTCCTCTGTTAAACGGAACATGCGGAAAAAGGCGTGATTGGCGGCGATCAGCCGCGCCGCGGCGTCGAACATGGCGAGACTCTGCTCGGCCCCGTCGAGGGTTGCGACATATCTCCGCCCGGTTTCCTGCGCGGCGGCGGCGCCAAAACGCCGTCGGGACTCGTGAATCAGGGCGAGGGCGAGACAAAGGAGACAGGCGAGCGCGATGGGCGCGTAAAGGTCCCACTTCACCGCCATGCCCGCGGCGAGGGGAAGGAGCGCGGCGACCGTCTGCAGTTCGAGGACAACGGGACGCGTTCCCTCCTGCCCCGGAGCGAGCGCGGCATAGCCGACGGCCGCGACGGCGGCGGCGATCTTCAGGCTGACCGAGGCGTCGGCGACGAAGACCGCAAGCGCGGCGAACCCCATGGCCGCCGCCATGGCGCCGCCGCCGAAAAGCGACGCGACCTCCCGAAATCGGCTCGCCTTGCCTCCGGCCGCCTTGCAGCCGTCGCCGCGCGCGAAGCTGATCCTGATCGCGGCCGAGGCGACCAGCGCCCAGGCGGCGACATCGGCGATGAGGCCGAATCTGCTGGCGAGCACGGCGCCCGCCAGGATCAGGGCGGCCGCAGCCTCGAAGAAAAGGTAGGTAGCGCGTCCCTCCGACGCCTCCAGTCCGCCGCTTTCCACCTGAACCAGCGGCGCCGGCGCCGAGGAAGGCGGCGAAAGGCCGGATAACGTCACCAAGACCAAGACTCCACCAAGAAGATTTCCGCGAAATCGCCCGCCCATCCGCGGAAACCTCGCGGCGCGCATCGGCGCCGCGCAACGCCAGCCCTGACAAGGACCAGGGCCGCCACTTCCGCCGTTCCGTCGGTCGAACGGGAGCGAGGCGATCCTTCCCTTGAACGCAGGGCTTGGGCCAATCTAGCCGACACGAGTAAACAGAAACTCTACTTTTGCTTGTGTTTATGGAATTTTACACGTTAAGCGCGCTTCGCTCGAAACGAAGAAAGGTCAATGCGCCGTCTTGTCTCCCGCCGCTAGGATCGGCGATGTTGTTTTCCGCGACCGGCCAAACAGGGGGCCCACTCCGTCATGGTTTCAGCTTCTCTTCCGTCCTTGCCGAACGAGATCGCCGCCCTTCGTGTTCTCGCGCTCGATTTGCGCTGGACCTGGAGCCATGAGGGCGACGCCTTGTGGGAATATGTCGACGCCGACCTCTGGCGGCAGACGCAAAACCCGCTGAGCGTGCTGCAGAACGCTTCGCCCGCGCGGCTGCGCGCCCTGGCGGGCGACCGGGGATTTCGCGCCAAGCTCACCGAATTCATCGGCGGCCGTCAGATGTACCTCGAAAACGAAGGCTGGTTCGCCTCGGCCTACGGCCAGGAGTCGATCGGCGGGATCGCCTATCTCAGCATGGAATTCGGCCTTGGCGCCGCCCTGCCGCTTTACGCCGGCGGCCTCGGCGTTCTGGCCGGCGACACGCTCAAAACCGCGAGCGACCTCGCCGTCCCGGTCGTCGGCGTGGGCCTGCTCTACCAGGAAGGCTATTTCCGCCAGATCGTCGACGCGGAAGGCAGGCAGCGTGAGCTTTATCCCTATAACGAGCCCGAAATGTTGCCGATCGAGCCCGTACTTTCCCCGGAGGACGGCAGGCTTCGCGTCAAGGTCGAACTGCCGGGACGCGAAATCCAGCTGCGCGTGTGGCGGGCGACCGTCGGGCGCGTTGCGCTCTATCTGCTCGACACCAACGATCCGCTCAACAGCCCGGCTGATCGCGGCATTACCGCCAAGCTCTATGGCGGTGGCGTCGAAACCCGCCTGATGCAGGAAATTGTGCTTGGCGTCGGCGGCTGGCGCGTCATAGAGAAATTGCATCCCAAAATAGAAATCTGCCACATCAACGAGGGCCATGCCGCTTTCGCCCTTGTGGAACGCGCCCGCTGCTGCGCCGTGGGCAAGGATCTCAGCTTCTGGGAAGCCCTGTGGGCGACGCGGGCGGGGAACGTCTTCACCACCCATACGCCGGTCGCGGCCGGCTTCGACGCCTTTCCGACCGATCTGGTGCGCAAATATCTCTGCTGCTTCAGCGGCGACGCGTCGTGCCGGGGCGTGACGCTCAACGACATTCTGGCGCTCGGCCGCGCCGATCCGCACGACCACAACGCGGCCTTCAACATGGCCTTTCTGGCTCAGCGCGGCTCGGCCTATTCTTTCGGCGTCAGCCGGCTGCACGGCAAGGTCAGCCGTCGTATTTTCCAGCCGCTCTATCCAAATTGGCCGGAATCCGAGACGCCGGTCGGCTATATTACCAATGGCGTCCATGTCCCCACCTGGGATTCGCAAGAAGCCGACAGGATCTGGACCGAGGCCTGCGGCAAACATCGCTGGCGCGGCATGCCCGACGATCTCAACAAGCTGATCGCCAGCGTTCCCGACAAGGAGTTGCTGGCCATGCGCGGGGCCGGCCGCCTGCGCCTGGTTCAGGTCGTCCGCCGCCGTCTTTCCAGCCAGTTGCGCGCCCGCGGCGCCGACGAAGCCAAGGTGCGGCAGGCAGACAATATTTTCGATCCCAACGTGCTGACGATCGGATTCGCCCGCCGCTTCACCGAGTACAAACGGCCCAATCTCCTTCTGCGCCAGCCCGAGCGTCTCGGCAAGCTGCTCCTCGACCAGACGCGGCCGATCCAGATCGTCATCGCCGGCAAGGCGCATCCCAATGATGCGCAGGGACACGACATGATCGGGCAATGGCTGGCCTTCGCCAACCAGCCGCGCTATCGGCCGCATATCGCCTTCCTGGAGGATTACGACATCGCGCTGGCGCAGGAACTGGCGCAGGGCGTGGACGTCTGGATCAACACGCCGCGGCGTCCCTGGGAGGCCTGCGGGACCAGCGGCATGAAGGTGCTGGCCAATGGCGGGCTCAACTGCTCCGCGCTCGACGGCTGGTGGGACGAAGCCTATGACGAGGGCGTGGGATGGGCGGTCGGCGACGCCAGGAGCGGGCCGGTTTCGGCGATCGACGCCGCCGACGCCGAACAGCTCTACGACCTTCTCGAAAACCACATCATTCCCGAATTCTACGCCCGCGACGCCCACGGAACGCCCCAAGCCTGGCTCGCCCGCATCCGGCGCAGCGTATCGGACCTGACCCCGACTTTCGGCAGCACCAGAATGGTGCGGGAATATCTCGAAAAAGCCTATCTGCCGCAGGCCAAGGCGTTGCGCGCGCGCCTCAGCAACGATTGCGCCGCGGCCAAATCCCTGCACTCCTGGGCCGAGAATCTGCAGAAGCGCTGGTCCAGCCTGCACATCGGCGCCCCGACCGTCGACCAGGCGGACGGCCAGTGGCGCTTCTCCTCCCTGGTGCTTCTCGGCGAGGTTTCGCCCGATTATGCGCGCGTCGAACTCTTCGCCGACGAAAAGGGCGACAAGCCGGCGGAAGTCGTCGAAATGCGCCGCGAGGAGGAGGCGCCCGGCGCGGTCAACGGCTTCGTTTACGCTGCGGAATTTCCGGCGACGCGGCCGGCGGCCGATTACACATTGCGCGTCGTTCCCTATCATCCCGAAGCTCGGCTTCCGGCGGAACTGCCGCTCATCGCCTGGCAACGCTGATCCGGATTTCGACATCACCGGAAATTGATCGCCACGCACAAGACTTCGTACTTCTACTCAGTTCTACATTGCGCTGCACCTATGTTAACAATCCATTCAGAAGGCGCCGGTATTAGCGAGAGCTGCGCCGCCCGCCTATGTTGATTTGGACATGCGCGAAAGCTTGACGCGGCGGGTTTTCCGCGGCGACCGGTTGCGCGCGAGGAACCGTTCGGCAATTCGACCGGCCAGAAGGCGGCGTCTTCGCCGCTCTTTGGCGGCGAAGCAAAAAATAAAAAAGCGCAAAAAAAGACGCGGACCGCGAGGGGAGAAAACAAAGGGAGGGAGAACACATGAAAGCCTCGAAGCAGCAGGCGAAATCGCCGACCGCTCCGGCGATTGAGCGCAGCGCTCCGAAAGGTCCTGAATCCGACAACAGCAAAGTTGTCGCCATCAGTTCGTCATTCCGCCAATCCGATCGCGACGAGTTGAGCGCGATCGCCGCCAACGGTTCCACCGACCAAGCCTGCGCCCTGGCCAAACGCCGCGACCTCGACGAGAAGGTCATCATCCTTCTCGCCCATCGGCCTGAGCGCGAGGTGCTTTGCGCCTTGGCCAATAACGGCCGAGCGATGCTTGGGCGCAAGGCCTTGCGCCCGCTGATGGAACGCGGTCGGCAGGATTCCAATCTCGCGCGCGCCTTGCTGCGCCGGGAATCGCTTCATCTGTGCCACTTCCGCTTGTTCCTTCAGGCCGATTCCGAGGAGCGCGGGCATCTGATCGCCGTGGCGCGCCATTCTCGGCTCGACGTGGTCCACGGCCTCTACGGAATCGCCGA
Source organism: uncultured Rhodoblastus sp. (assembly GCA_964425315.1). Taxonomy (GTDB): domain Bacteria; phylum Pseudomonadota; class Alphaproteobacteria; order Rhizobiales; family Beijerinckiaceae; genus Rhodoblastus. The sequence continues at coordinate 11,728 of CAYRNB010000045.1, read as the reverse complement.
GCCCGACCCCGCCAAGCTCGCTCGGCTCGAGCACTCGGCGCTCACAGGCAATCGCGCCGCTTTCGACTTGGCTTTGGCGCGCGCCCTGGCCTGCGACCTGTCGACGGCGAACCAGGTCGCTGCCGACAAAGGCGGCGAAGCCCTGGCTTTGGCCTTCGCGGCCCTCGGTCTTTCCAACGAAACCGCTGCGCGGATCTTCCTCGCCGGCTTCCCGGAAATCTGCGACACCAGCAGGAAGTTTCGCACGCTGATGCATATTGTCGAAAGTGTGCCACGGCGCGCCGCTTCGCGCCTGATCCACATCATCGTCGCCACGCCGGCGACGCTGGCCGCTGCTTAAGCCGGCCCCGCCGCGCCGAGCGGAGTAAACGCTCCTTGCCTTCGCCGCTTCCGCCTAATCGGCGGGAGCGGCGAATTTCGTCAGGAGCTCCGTGACTTCCGCATCTTCCAGCTGATGAAAGTCGCGATAGAACTGGCCGATGGCGAGAAAATCCTCCGGGGTCGACAGGCACACGACTTCATCAGCGAGGCCACGCAGCTTCTTCGCCGCTTCGCGCGACGCGACAGGAACCGCTACGACAATTCTTTGCGGCGCGCGCCGGCGAATGGCGATCAGCGCCGCCTCCATGCTGGCGCCGGTGGCGACGCCGTCATCGACGAGGATGGCGGTGCGGCCGCGCGCGGAAACCGGCGCCCTGTCGCCGAGATAAAGCTTCCGGCGACGCTCGATCTCCTTCAGTTCGACCTCGGTCAGGTCGGACAATTCCTTTTCGCTCAAACTGGCGGCGGCGATAATGTCATGGTTCAGCACGACGTCGGGCTTTTCCCCGTCCACCACCGCGCCGGCCGCCAGTTCCGGCTGCCAGGGCACGCCGATCTTGCGCACCAGCAGGAGGTCGAGCGGCGCGCCAAGTTCTTGCGCAATTTCCGCCGCCACGGGCGCGCCGCCGCGCGGCAGCGCGTAAACGGCCGGATTCTGCGAAGCGAAGCGGACAAGCCGCGCCGCCAGCAGCCGGCCGGCGTGGGGGCGATCGTCGAAAAAAGCGGGCGGGTCGCGCAAATGGCGCTCGTACCATTGCCCCGCCGCCGCCAGGGCTTCTTCCAGCGCGCCCTCCTCCTCGAACAAATGGGTGGCGCCGGCGACGACGGTGAGCGACTTTTCGCAATTCAGGCGCGTGTCGACCGAGCGGTTGAGCGTCAGCACCTCGCGGTCGTCGCCGCCGACGATCAGCAGGATCGGCGCGCGCAAATGTTTGAGCGCCTCGCCGGCGAGATCCGGCCTGCCGCCGCGCGAGACCACCGCCAGTACCGCCTCGGGACGTTCGACCGCCGCGACAATGGCCGCCGCCGCGCCGGTGCTGGCGCCGAAAAGACCGATCGGCAGCACAAAAGTCCGCGCGTCGGAGCGCGCCCAGTCGATCGCCTCGACGACACGGCTCGCCAGGAGACGAATGTCGAAAACATTGCGCCGGTCGCGCGATTCCTCCTCTGTGAGGAGGTCGAACAGCAAAGTGGCGAACCCAAAGTGGTTGAGGACGTCGGCGGCGAAGCGGTTGCGCGGGCTGAGCCGGCTCGACCCGCTGCCATGGGCGAAAATCACCAGGCCGCGCGCCGCCTCCGGCAAGTCGAGGAAGCCATGCAGCGCGCGGCTTCCAACCGTCACTTCCATCGCGCCCGCCATGACTTTTTCTCCCGCCGCTCTTCCAAGTACAACGTCGATGGTTCACCGGTCCATGATCGGCGTCAAGCGCCGCCGATCACTCCGCCGCGGCGATCAAGCGGCCGCGCTTTTCCTCTTCGCGCCGCAGGGCGTCCTCGCGCTGCTTCATATAGTCGCGAACGATCGGCAGAGCGTTGAAATTTTTGGTCAATTGGAACTGGAAAATGGCGCAGCCCTGATAGCGGAAGGCGCATTCGGAGGCGGCGAGGTAAAATTCCCACATGCGGCAGAAACGCTCGCCGAGAAGCGCCTTCGCCTCCTCCCGCCGCGCCTTGAAGCGGGCCCGCCACTGCGCGATCGTCAGCGCGTAATGGTCGCGCAGAACCTCCATATCCGTGACGACCAGCCCGGCGCGCGCCAGGGCCGGCGTTATTTCCGCCAGGGCCGGAATATAGCCGCCCGGGAAAATATATTTGGTCACCCAGGGATTGGTCGGCGCCGGCCGTCCGAAATGGCCAATCGTATGGATCAGCGCCACGCCGTTCTCGGTGAGCAATTCCGCGACGCGGGCGAAAAAGGCGTCATAATTCTTCGGCCCGACATGTTCGAACATGCCGACCGAGACGATGCAGTCGAACGGGCCCTCGACCTGGCGATAGTCCTTGAGATCGAAACGGACTCTTTCCGCCAGACCGGCGTCCTCGGCCCGCTGGCGCGCGATGTTCAACTGCTCTTGCGCCAAGGTGACGCCGGAAACTTCAGCGTCGCAGATCTGGGCGAGATAAAGCCCGAGCCCGCCCCAGCCGCAGCCGATGTCGAGAATTTTCGCGCCCGGCGCAATGGCGAGCTTGGCGGCGATATGGCGCTTTTTCGCAAGTTGCGCCGCATCCAGCCCCATGTTTCGCCGATCGAAATAGGCGCAGGAATATTGCAGGTCGGCGTCGAGGAAGAGGCGGTAAAGCCGCGAGTCGATATCGTAATGATGCGCGGCGTTGGCGCGCGCGCGCCGGGCGCCTATGCCCCGCTTCAGCCGCAGGACGGCCCAGCGTAGCTTCTGCCAGGCGGCGAGGCGGGCGGTCGGCGTCCCGCCGTCGAGATTCGAGGTGACCACCGCAAGCAGATCGTAAATTTCCCCGGCGGTTATTTTCAGCCGGCCGTCCATGTAAAGCTCGCCCAGCGCCATTTCGGGGTCCAGGGCCAAGGCGATTTCAGCGCGCCGATCCGCAAATTTCACGGCGCAGGCTGGAGCTGTTCCGTCGCCGACGACAAAGGGGGCGCCGGCGGCCGGCGCGACTTTCAGCGCGCCTTTATAAATCAGTTTACGCAAAAATGGACGCAAGACGCTCGACATCTTCCAACCTCCCTTTCTCTCATGGTTGGCGCGCCGTCCGTTCATATGGGAACGCGATGGCGCGCCCGCGAGTCGCCGGGGCCGGTCCGGCGATCCGCTCAAATCTTCTGTCGCATCCAATCGGCGACGCTCTGGGCGACCTTGCCGAAGGCTTCGCCGATCGCCGCGGTCGCATCCGCCGCATTGGCGCTCTTGGCCGCGGCGGCGGCGCTGAATCTCTGGGTGGCGACGATCTGCCCGTCCTTTCCGACGATTTTCGCCATGATCTCCACCTTGGCTTGCTTTTCCGGCGCGAGGCCGAGCTGGAAGGCCCTGATGTCGAGACGCAGGCGATATTGCGGCTCGAAACCCTCGAAGGCTTGCGACACGCGAGCGAAGCCGGCGGATTCCAGGCTTTGCATCATCTTTTCCTGGACGAGCTTCGGCAGCGTATCGCTCCATTTCGCGCCCTCGATCGCGTTGAATTCGCCCGGGCGCGGCGAAAGCAGAATTTGCTGGGTGTCGTAGACCACCATGGCGGTCGGGTCGGCTATGGCGATCTGCGCGTCGCTTGCCTTGGCCGGAGCCAGCTGCGGCGCCGGCAGGTCGAAAATGGTCGGCTGCTTGGGTGGCTTCGAAGAGGTCATTCTTTCCAGGCCGGCGAGAATGGGATCGACCTTGTCGGAATTGCGCGCCAGCGCCGCGGCGAAACTGCTGATGTTTTCGATGGCGCTGCGCAGCGGCTTGGCGTTGTCGCCGAGAATGGCGTCGATCTTGTGCAAGGTCTCCTTGGCGGCTTGGGAAAGGGTCTGACCGGCCTCCGGCGAGGCGGAGAGCAAGGGCGGCTGGCCCGCCGTTCCCGGCGGGACGACAGCCGCCGCCGAGCCGCCGACCATGGAGACCACCGCCGAGCCCATCAGCCCCTGCGAGTCGACGTCGATTTTGGTGTCCTTGCGCACCGGCGTCGCCGGATCGACCGCGACCAGCGCCATGACCGCCTTGGGGTCGGCGGGCGTCAGGCGCACCTCCCGCACTTCGCCGACGCGCAAGCCGTTGAACAGGACCGAGACGCCGGGCCGCACGCCGATCACCGGCCGGTCGAAACGGACCCAGTAGAAGGCCTGCGCGCCCATTCCGCCCGAATGATGCAGCCAGAAGACGAAGATGAAGCCGGCGACGATGCTGAGAACCGTGAACAGCCCGACGATCGTGTAGCGCGCACTCGTTTCCATGGTCCGCCTCACACGGCTTCCTGCGCGCCGAGCCCGGAATGGCTGCGCGCGGCGCTGAAATAGGTCTGCACCCAGGGATGGGCCGAATTGCGCATGGTCGACATCGAGCCGGTCTCGACGATGCGTCCGTCGGCAAGGGCGGCGATGCGGTCGCAGACAAGACGCAGGCAGTCGAGATCGTGGGTGATCATGAAGACAGTCATGCCGAAGGTGCGCTGGAGCGTCTTGATCAGACTGTCGAATTCGCCGGCGGCGATGGGATCGAGGCCGGATGTCGGCTCGTCGAGGAAGACGATTTCGGGATCGAGCGCCAGGGCCCGCGCCAAAGCGACGCGCTTGGTCATGCCGCCGGAAAGTTCGGAAGGCAGTTTGTCGCCGTCGTCCGGATCGAGCCCGACCATTTCGAGCTTCGCGGTCGCCACATCCCGCATCATGCGCGGTGAGAGATCGAGATATTCCCGCATGGGGAATTCGAGATTCTGAAAAACGGTGAGCGACGAGAACAGGGCGCCCTGCTGATAGAGCACCCCCCAGCGCCGCTCGATGTCCCGCAACTGACTCGGACTCTCCTTGTCGCGATCCACGCCTAAAATTTCTATGCTTCCCGCCGCCTTGGGTATGAGGCCGAGAACGGCGCGCAGCA
>CAYRNB010000045.1:0-6763 GCA_964425315.1 uncultured Rhodoblastus sp. | reverse complement strand
CGTCATGTCACATGCCGATCGAGGAAAAGAAGATGGCGAAAAAACCATCGAGAACGATGACCAGGAAAATCGACTTCACCACCGAAGTCGTGGTCTGCAGCCCGAGCGATTCAGCGCTGCCCCGCACTTTGAGGCCTTCCGTGCAGGCCACGATTCCTATGGCCAAAGCCATGAAAGGCGATTTGATCAGGCCGACCTGAAAATCCTCGATCGAAACGGCGTCGCGCAGGCGCGCGATAAAAATGGCGGGGTCCATGCCGCCATAAAACCAGGCGACCAGGCCGCCGCCGAGGAGCGCCGCCATCGAGCCGATAAAGGTCAGAGCGGGCAGGCTGACGACCAGGGCGAAGATGCGCGGCAGGATCAGCACTTCCATGGGATCGCGGCCCATGGTGCGCAGGGCGTCGATCTCCTCGCGCATCTTCATCGAGCCGATTTCGGCGGTATAGGAGCTGCCCGACCGGCCGGCGACCATGATCGAGACGATCAGCACGCCGATCTCGCGCAAAACCAAAATGCCGACGAGATCAACGACGTAATCGTCGGCGCCGAATTTCCTGAAATGAAAAATGCCCTGCTGCGAGATAATGCCGCCGATCAGAAGAGTGATGAGCACGATAATCGGAATCGAGCTCCAGCCGACGCGGTCGATCTGGTTCGCCAGGGCGGCGAAACGCAGGCGGCGCGGATGCAGGACAACGTCGACGACGGCGGTTGCGAGCGCCCCAATCATGCTGAGATAAAGCCCGCCGTCGATGATGAAATCGCGCCATCGAAGGCCGACGTCCTCGAAAAAGCCGAAGAGGCCGCGCGAGCGCTTGTCCGGCGCCTTCTCGCGCCGATTGGATTCCTGCACCTTGTCGTAAAGGTCCTTGAAGCGATCGGGCAGGCCGACGAGCGCGGCCTCGCTCTTGCCGTTTCCCCGCGCCAGCCGCGCCAGCGCCCAGGCGCCGAAAGTATCGAATTCGTTGATGTCCCGCGCATCTATGGCGATGCGCGCCGCCTCCATCGCAAATATTTGATCGGTCAGCGATTCGAGCCGCCGGGCGTTTTTCGCCACCCAGGCGCCGGAGCCGACGATCTCGAGCTTTTCGGCACGGTGCCTGATGTCGATAAGGGCGTCGGAGGCCATGTTTCACCCTCCTGCGAGAAATCGCGGGCGATATTTCGACGCCCTGCATTATCCTCGCCATATCCGTGCTTTACAAGATTGGTAGTTTCAACCAATCGCCTTCCACGGCGGCTCTGCCTTGACAGATTAGACGCGGGAAAGAGATCGCGTCTTGAGAAACATCAAGGCGACGCGCTCTTGCATCGGTCTTAAATTCCAACGAAAATTTCGGGCGGCTGAAGAGGCGGCGCGAGGGGGCGGAGGCCCGCCGTCGGGCGAGCGGAGGAAACGATGTTTCAGATTCGCATTCACGGCCGAGGCGGCCAGGGCGTGGTGACCGGGGCGGAAATGCTCTCGGTCGCCGCTTTTGTCGAGGGCCGCCACGCCCAGGCCTTTCCGAGTTTCGGTTCGGAGCGCACCGGCGCGCCGGTCGTGGCTTTCTGCCGCATAGCGGATAAGGAAATCCGCCTGCGCGAGCCGATCCAGGATCCCGATTGCGTCATCCTGCAGGACCCCACCCTGCTGAAAGTGGTCGACGTTTTCGCCGGCTTGCGGCCGGAGGGCTATCTGCTGGTCAACACCAACAAGACCTTCGACGATCTGCATCTCGGCGCCGTCGTCGACAAATTGCCACAGGGACATGCGGTGATCGTGCCGGCGACCGAGTTGGCGCTGCAATATGTCAAACGTCCGGCGCCCAATGCGGCTCTGCTCGGCGCATTTTCCGCCCTGACCGGCCTGGTCCATTTCGACAGCGTCAAGCGCGCCATCGCCGAGGCTTTCCCGGGCAAGGTCGGCGAGGCCAATATTCAGGCGGCGCAGGACGCATACGACATTGTCAAGACGCAGGAACGCGCCCCTACTATCGCGTGAGGAACGCCCATGCTGAAGCAAGTTGAAGGTTCGCGCGCCATGGCGGAAGCCATCGCTCTGTGCCGGCCGGAAGTGATCTGCGCCTATCCGATCACCCCGCAGACCCATATTGTCGAGGGGGTCGGCGAACTGGTGAAGAAAGGCGAGCTGAAGGATTGCGAATTCATCAATGTCGAAAGCGAATTCGCCGCTCTTTCTGTCGCCATCGGCGCTTCGGCCGCCGGCGCGCGCGCCTATACGGCGACCGCCTCGCAGGGCCTGCTGTTCATGGCGGAGGCTGTCTATAACGCCGCCGGCCTCGGCCTGCCCATCGTCATGACCCTGGGCAACCGCGCCATTGGCGCGCCGATCAATATCTGGAACGACCATTCCGACGCCATGTCGATGCGCGACGCCGGCTGGATTCAGCTCTTCGCCGAAACCAACCAGGAGGCGGTCGATCTGCATATCCTCGCCTTCCGGCTTGCGGAGGAATTGTCGATGCCGGTCATGGTCTGCGTCGACGGCTTCATCCTCACCCATGCGGTCGAGCGCGTCGATGTTCCCGACCAGGCCCAGGTGGACGCCTTCCTGCCGCCTTACGACCCGGTGCAGGTGCTCGATCCGCAAAATCCCGCCTCGATCGGCGCCATGGTCGGCCCCGACGCCTTCACCGAAGTCCGCTTCCTCGCCCATTACAAGCAGCGCCAGGCCCTGCAGTTGATCCCGGCTTTTTCCGAGGAATTCGCCAAAAAATTCGGCCGCGCCGCCGGCGGCCTGCTGCGCTCCTATCGCGTCGAGGACGCCGAAACCGTTGTCGTCGCCATGGGCTCGGTCTGCGGCACGATCAAGGACGTGGTCGACGACATGCGCGCCGACGGCGTGAGGATCGGCGTCGTTTCGCTGGTTTCCTATCGGCCTTTCCCGGTCGAGGAGCTACGCGAAATTCTGGCCGGCGCCAAAAATGTCGTGGTGGTGGAGAAATCCATCGCCGTCGGCGTCGGCGGCCCACTCGCCGACAATATCGACGCCGCCCTGCGCAATCTCGAAAAGCCGCCCAAGCTTCATTCGGCCATAGCTGGCCTTGGCGGGCGCCCGATCACCCGCGACAGCCTGCGCGGCCTGTTCCAGATGGCGGCGGAGAACCCTTGGGAAGGCGCGCATTTCCTCGATCTCAACGAGCGCGTTGTCGGCCGGGAAATCCACCGCGGGCGCAAAATCCGCCGCTCGGGGTCGACCGCCGAGAATATTCTGCGCCAGCTGGCCGCCGCCAGCCATTTGCCGCCGGAATGAGGGAGAGGGCTATGGACGACGTCAAAATTCTCGCTCCGGGCGAAGCCTCGCAGAAACTGAAATTCTACCAGAAGGGCACGTTCACCGTCGGCAACCGGCTGGTGTCGGAAACCGAGCGCGCCGTTCAGGCGTCGCAGGACCGCAGCAACGCGCTGACCAGCGGCCATCGCGCCTGCCAGGGCTGCGGCGAGGCGCTCGGCGCGCGCTACGCCATAGACGCCGCCATGCGCGCGGCGGATAACGATCTCATCGCCGTCAACGCGACGGGGTGTCTCGAAGTCTTCACCACGCCCTATCCCGAAACCTCGTGGCAATTGCCCTGGCTTCATTCGCTGTTCGGCAACGCCGCGGCGGTGGCGACCGGCGTCGCGGCCGCCATGCGGGTAAAAAAGAGAAAAACGCGGGTGATCGCGCAGGGCGGCGACGGCGGCACCACCGACATCGGCTTCCAGTGCCTGTCCGGCATGTTCGAGCGCAACGACGACGTTCTCTATATCTGCTACGACAACGAAGGCTATATGAACACCGGCGTGCAGCGCTCGTCCGCCACGCCGCCGGCGGCGCGCACCGCCACGACGCCGGCGGTCGGCCCCGAACCGGGCAATGTCTTCGGCACTGGCAAATTCGTGCCGAAAATCGCCGTCGCCCACAACATTCCCTATGTCGCCACCGCCACGGTCGCCGATCTCCATGACCTTGAGCGCAAGGTGTTCAAGGCCATGTCGATCCATGGCGCGCGCTATATCCAGATCGACGTGCCCTGCCCGCTCGGCTGGGGCGCGGCCTCGGCCGATACGATCAAGCTGGCGCGGCTCGCGGTCGAAAGCGGCTTTTTTCCGATCTTCGAGGCGGAGCACGGCCGCATCACCCATGCGCGCAAGATCCGACGGCAGGTTCCGGTGCGGGAATATCTGAAATTGCAGAAGCGCTTCGCCCATCTCTTCCGCGGCGGAGAAGAAGACCCGCGCGTGGCGCGACTGCAGGCGATCTGCGACGCCCATATCGCCGAATACGGCCTGCTCGGCGAAGACGAAGAAGCGTGAGGTTGGGGAGATCAACTATGGATCATGATTTCGCGGTCACGCTCGATGTCGGCACCTCGCTCGCCAATCACACCGGCTCGTGGCGCACTTTTCGTCCGGAATATGTCCACCGCCTGCCGCCCTGCAATCACGCTTGCCCGGCTGGCGAGGACATCCAGGGCTGGCTCGCCCAGGCCGAAGCGGGCCAATATGAAGCGGCCTGGCGGGCTCTGGTGGAGAACAATCCCCTGCCCGCCGTGATGGGGCGCGTCTGCTACCACCCCTGCGAAGACGCCTGCAATCGCGCGCAGATCGATTCCGCCGTCGGCATCAATTCGGTCGAGCGCTTTCTCGGCGACATGGCGATCGAAAAGGGATGGAAATTCGCAAGCCCAGCGAAATCCTCCGGCAAGAAAGCGCTGATCGTCGGCGCCGGCCCCGCCGGCCTTTCCGCCGCTTATCATCTGGCGCGGCTCGGCCATGCCGTGACCATATTCGAAGCCGGACCCGCGCCCGGCGGCATGATGCGCTTCGGCATTCCCAAATATCGCCTGCCGCGCAACATTCTCGACGCGGAGGCGGCGCGGATCGCCGATCTCGGCGTGACCATCCGCTATAATTTCAAGGTCACGGATATTCGCGCCTCGATGAAGGAAGGCGGTTTCGACGCCGCCTTTCTCGCGGTCGGCGCCCATATCGCCAAGCGCGCCTATATTCCGGCCGGCGAAGCGGCGAAAATTCTCGACGCCGTGCAGGTTCTGCGTTCGATGGAGGGCGAGGAAAAGCCCATGCTCGGCCGCCGCGTCGTGGTTTACGGCGGCGGCAATACCGCGCTTGACGTGGCGCGCACCGCAAAGCGCCTCGGCGCCGAGGAGGCGATCATCGTCTATCGCCGCACGCGCGAAAGAATGCCGGCGCACGATTTCGAGCTGGAAGAGGCGCTGGAAGAAGGCGTGATGATGAAATGGCTCTCGACCATCAAGAACGTCGAGGCCGGCGCCCTCACGGTCGAGAAGATGAAGCTCGACGAGACCGGCTTTCCGCAACCGACCGGCGAAGTGGAGACGCTCGAAGCCGACAGCGTCATCCTGGCGCTCGGCCAGGACGTCGACCTGTCGCTGCTCGACGGCGTGCCGGGCCTGGAAATCAAGAATGGCGTCGTCCAGGTCGGCCCCAATATGATGACCGGCGCGCCGGGCATATTCGCCGGCGGCGACATGGCGCCGTCCGAGCGTACGGTGACTGTGGCGGTGGGTCACGGCAAGAAGGCGGCGCGCCATATCGACGCCTGGCTGCGCGGCGAAACTTACGCCCCGCCGCCCAAGCACGAACTCGCCTCCTTCGACAAGCTGAACGCTTGGTATTACGGCGAGGCGCCCAAGACCGTGCGGCCGACGCTCGAAATCGCGCGGCGCTCCTCGACTTTCGAGGAAGTGGTCAAGGGACTCGACGAAAGCAATGCGCTTTACGAGGCGCGGCGCTGCCTTTCCTGCGGCAATTGCTTCGAGTGCGACAACTGCTATGGCGTCTGCCCCGATAATGCGGTGATAAAAGTCGGCCCCGGCGAGGGCTTCCGCTTCAATTACGACTTCTGCAAGGGCTGCGGCGTCTGCGCCAGCGAATGTCCCTGCGGCGCCATCGCCATGGCGCCCGAGGAAATCTGAACCGAAGTTTCCCCTCTTCGCGCTTTGAAGGCGCACGCCGTCGGCGCGTCACGCCGACCTGACCGCGCTTGTCGCGGAATGGCGCAGGATTGTCTCGCCAAGAGCCAAGGAAACGATCCCGCGCCCCGCATCCTGCGCGGAAAGCAGCGATGCGCCAAGGATCATGCCCCTGGCAGGATTTTTTCTTGATCCACATGAAAACGCCGCCGGTCGCGCCATTTTGGCGCAACGGCGCGCGCCTCTTCAAACCGGATCAAGAAAAAAGGACCCGCCATGCCGGCGAAAAACAGCGAAGAGATTCTCGCCAGCGTTCAAAAGAGGATCGTCGGGGGCGCCGCCGTAGCGCGGCTGGACCTGGAACAGACCGCGCGGCTGATGCTCGATCTGGCGCGCGCCGCGCCGCGCGTCGGCCGGCCGCTCTTTCTCACTTCCGTAAATGGCGAAGTGCTGGCGCGCCGCCGCCTTGACCCCGCTTTCGCCGCGTTGATCGACAGCGCCGATCTCATCAGCGCCGACGGGCAGGCGATGGTTTTCGCCTCGCGTCTCTTCTCGCGCCGCTCCCTGCCCCAGCGCGTCGCAACCACCGATCTCTATCCCGCCGTCGCGCGCATGGCGCAGGACGAGGGCGTCAGCTTTTATCTTTTCGGCGCGACCGAAGAGGCCAGTCTCGCCGCCTATGAAGAAACCAGGCGCAGCTATCCGCGTCTCGACCTGCGCGGCCGCTCGCATGGCTATCTCAAGGGCGAAGCGCTGGAGCGAAAGCTCGAGGAGATCAATGCGCTCATGCCCGACATCCTCTGGCTGTCGCTCGGCGTGCCGCT
>CAYRNB010000044.1:13535-26717 GCA_964425315.1 uncultured Rhodoblastus sp. | reverse complement strand
TCTGCTTCGTGGCTGCTTACGCGACGAAGGCTGCGGCGCGGTGGACGCACTAAGATTGGCCCCGTCGCCGGCCTTGATTTCTCACTTCTGCAGGCGGAATTAGGACAAACGAACCGCCTTTTCTTCTCTTTCCAGAGCATGATTTGTGGCGGGAAAGTGCATTCACAAAGTGGATACCCAAGCTCCTTCGCGAGTTTGGCGTCGGCTCGTTTTAGGGCTTGTTCTGCTTCTTCGATTTTGTGGGCGACGGCGTCTTTATCTTTTCCTTTTGGAATAAGCTCCTTCGCCGCCTTGATCATATCAAGGGCTGACTTTGCGGCGCGCACGTAGCCAGCGGCTTCGACTGGATCAATCATGGATGCCTCTAATCAAGACCCTTCGCCCGAATAGATGATGGGCGCGTCATTTCCAGATTCGTTAGCCAAAAAGGCCGCGCGTCAAGGTATGAGCGCGGCTGATCCGCTTGTGGCGTTTGTCGGGTACAGCGACAGTCCGCTTAACGGATCTCGCTTGGGTTGCTCGGCGTGAATAAAATGCGCTGTCCCCGTAGCCGCCGTAACCGCGTTACGCTTGCGGCGGCGCCGCCGAATTCAGACGCCACACGGCGAAATTCAGAGCAGTGGCGAACGTAACCCACGCAAGGTAGGGCGCGAGCAGCAACGCGGCGACGACGTGGATCGGATAGAAAAGCACGATGGTCGCTATGATGGACGCCCAGACCAGAACGATGTCGACGAAGCCGAGATCGGGGCGGTGCAGGCCGAAGAAGAGCGGCGTCCACGCGGCGTTGAGAATGAGTTGCAATGCATAAACCGCCAAGGGCAAGCCGGCGCCCGCGAAGCCGGCTTTCCGCCAGACCAGCCACCCGGAAACCGCAATCATCAGATAGAGGACGGTCCACACCGGGGCGAAAAGCCGTTTCGGCGGCTGCCACGACGGCTTCTTCAATCGCTCGTACCATTCGCCGGGACGAAACCATGCGCCCGTCAGCGCCGCGAGGAAACAGGCGGCGATGAAGCAAGCGAGTCCGATGATCGAAGCAATTTCCATCTCAGCCAACTTCACCAGCTTATCACCGCCGTCAGGTCGATCTCAATCGGGAAATCGGGGCGCGACAGCCGGGGTACGGTGACAGGGATACGGTGACAGTCCATTCAACTCGGCCGACCCCGGTTACGGCGCCAGGCCAGTCTTTCCCTTTCCAACCCATTTCTCCGCCTGCGTAAGCGCATATCGGTCGGTCATGCCGGCGATGTAATCCGCCACGACCCTCGCGCGCCCGGCCTCGTCGAGATTTGCGGCCGTCTCGGCCCATTCCGGCGTCATCGCTCCGGGTTTCTCGAAATAGAATTCAAACAGGCCGCGCACGGTCTTTTTGGCGTTGCGCCATACCGGCAGGACGGCGGCGTGGCGATACATGCGCAGGAACAGAAATTCCTTGATGTCCGCTTCGGCCGCGGCGAAGGCCGGCGAAAAGGCGGCCATGGCCTTGCCGGCGCGGCGGATGTCGTCGATCGAGCCAGGGTTCAATGCTTGCAGCCGCGCGGAAGACTCGGCGAAGGCGTCCTCGACGAAACGGGTGATGACGCGCCGCACCAGCTCGTGAATGACCCGCACCCGCTCCAGCCCGGGATGTTCTCGGGCGATCTCGTCGAGCAGGTCGCGCAGGAAAGCAACTTCGCGCAGGTCCTCAAGCTGGAAAAGGCCGGCGCGCAGGCCGTCGTCAATGTCATGGGCGTTATAGGCGATGTCGTCGGCGAGCGCCGCGCATTGCGCCTCGGCGCTGGCGTAAAGTTCTAGCGAAAGCGGAAGTATTTTGTTGAACTCTATGATTTCATGATGAATTTTGTGTTTTTTATAGCGCGCGGTCGGGCGGCCGTCGGCGCGCAGCAAGGGGCCATTGTGCTTGACCAGGCCCTCCAGCGTCTCGAAACAGAGGTTCAAACCGTCCCAATCGGCGTAGCGCCGCTCCAGCCTGGTGACGATGCGCAGGGCGTGGGCGTTGTGCTCGAAGCCGCCATAAGAGGCCATGCAGGCGTCGAGAACTTCCTCGCCGGCATGGCCGAAACAGGTGTGGCCGAGGTCGTGGGCGAGCGCCGTGGCCTCGGCGAGGTCTTCGTCCAAGCCCAGGCCCCGCGCCAGGGCGCGCGAAATCTGCGCCACTTCGATCGTATGAGTGAGGCGGGTGCGGTAATGGTCGCCTTCGAGCGGAATAAACACCTGCGTCTTGCCGGCGAGGCGGCGGAAGGCGGTGGAATGGATCAGCCGGTCGCGGTCGCGCTGGAAATCGCCGCGCGTCGGCGAGGCCGGCTCGGCGAACATGCGTCCCCGGCCACGCCGCCAATCAGCGGCGTAGGGAGCGAGGATCTTGCCGCGCAAGAAGGGCGTCGCGGATGGAGAGGAGGACAAAGGAGACCTTATCGGCTGGAAATCGGCGCTTCGCCGCCGAATCTATAACGCCTTACCATGACGGCGGCTTGGCCCGAAATTTTCACGCCGCGCATTGACCGCGCCGGCAACGTCCCTATTTTCAGGCTGGAGTTCGATTCGGAGGCCAAGATGAACGATATTGCCGCGCCCGACGTCGAGGCGACCGAAAACGCCCTGCGCCGCATCGCCGAAGTCTTGCAGACCGAGGCGCCCGGATCGGTGCTGCGCATTTCCGTCAACGGCGGCGGCTGCTCCGGCTTTCAATACGCCTTCGACATCGCGCCGGCGGCGGAAGAAGGCGACCTCATCCTCGGCGACGAGACCGCGCGTCTCGCCATAGATTCCGTCTCGCTCGACTTCCTCAAGGGCGCGCGCATCGATTATGTCGACGATCTGATGGGCTCGGCCTTCCGCATCGACAATCCCAACGCGACCGCCTCCTGCGGTTGCGGCGCCAGTTTCTCCGTTTGACGGCATAAGCGTTTTGAGGCCGGTCGGGGCCGCTGGGGGGCGTCATGGCTGACGATCGCTGGCCGTGAGGGGGCCGAACAATATCGATTTCTGGCGCGGCTTCGCGCTCGCCACCATTTTCATCAATCACGTCCCCGGCATTGTTTTCGAACGCTACAGCTTCCGCCATTATTCCATTTCCGATTCCGCCGAACTGTTCGTCTTTCTCGCCGGCGTCTCCTTGCGGCTGGTGGTCGATATGCACGCCAAGGAGCCGCTGAAGACCCTGGTCTATCGCCTGTCGGGACGCGCGATCACCATTTATTTCGCGCAACTCGTCATCACCTTCATGGCCATAGCCATTATCGGCGCCGGGGCGAAACTCTTCGACCAGCCCTATATTCTGCAATGGTTCAACGCCTCGGCCGTGTTCCAGGACCCGGTCGACGCTCATATCGGCCTGGTGCTGTTGCGCTATCAGCTGGGCTTTTTCGACATTCTGCCGCTCTATGTCGTGCTGATGTCCGCGGCGCCGATGATGGCGGTCATCGACCGCTTCGCGCCCTACCTGCTGCTGCCTCTCTCCGCGGCGATCTATGTTCTCGTTCTTTCGACCGGCTTCAACCTGCACACCTGGCCGGTGGAGGGCAGCTGGTATTTCAATCCTTTCGCCTGGCAACTCATCTTCGTCCTCGGCTTCGTGCTCGGCGGCCCCAAGGGTTTCGCCGGCTTTTCGCCGCGGACGAAGAGAATTCTGTTCTGGCTCGCGGGCGCGCAGGTCGTGGTCGGCGCGGCCGTGACCCTGATCGGATACGCTCCCGACGCGGCCTCCGTCCCTTCGCCGAAACTGTTCTTCCTGTTCAACAAGACGTTTCTCTCGCCGGCGCGGTTCATTCACGCCCTGGCGCTCGCCTGTTTCTTCGCCGGCGCCTTCGTCCATATCGCCCGCTGGGCGGCGCCGCTGGCGCGTTATTTCTCGATGCTGGGGCGCAATTCATTATATGTTTTCTGTACGGGATCCTTGATGAGCGTCACCGGGCAGATTCTCCGTTATGTCTATCATGGAAGTCTGGCCGTGGATTCAACCGTGGCGGTTGTCGGTCTGACGATAATGGGCGTGGTCGCATGGTTATCGGAATGGCGGAGAAGGCGCGCCGACGCGCATGCGGGGCGCTTGGCCTCTGCGTGATCCTGGCTGGCGCGCCGGCGGCGGCATTGGCTCAGGAGGAGGCGAATCCCGCCTCGGCCTGCGACGCGGCCTCGTCGGCTCTCGCCGCCCGCGCGCCCCTGCCCCGCGTCGCCCATGCGCTGCGGACGAGCAAGCGCCTGCATATTCTCGTCATCGGCGCGCCGGTCGACGTCGGCCGCGCGACAAGCAAATCCTACCCGATCATGCTGGAGGACCTGCTGGAGCGGGCGCTCGCCGGGATCGACGTCCAGATCGAAAACCGTCCGGTCTCGGGCGAGATCGTCGCCGACGCCATTGAGCGCATCCGCACCGAAATCGCCTTGTCGCGACCGGATCTGCTGATCTGGCAGGTCGGGGCCAACGACGTCCTGGCGCAGGTGCCGCCGGAGGAATACGAATCGACCTTGGAAGACGGCGTGCGCTGGGTCAAGGACAATGGCGTGGACGTCCTGCTCGTCGGCTTCGCCGCCAACAGGTGGCTACAGGACGACCAGGAGGCGCGCGCGATTCGCGCCGCCACCCTGCGTGTGGCCAAGGCCGAAAACGTCCCCTATCTGCGAAGGCGCGAGGCCAAGCAACTGGCCGCCCGGGCCCGCAGCCGGGTCGAGCAGGGCGTCGAGCCGTTTTCCGCGGAGATGGGCTATGACTGCCTGGCCGAACAGGTGGCGCAGGCGCTCGCCGCCAATCTGGTGCTGCGCCGCGTGCGTCCAGCGGCGCCCGGTCCTAAATAACGGCGGCGAGGGGAGCGGAAATGGACCAAAGCGAAACCATCGCTTTCGTCAAAGAAGCGCTGGAGCGCGAGGCGGGCGCGCCGGCGGTTGGCAAACAGACCCATGTGTCGCAAATCCTGCTTGCCGGCGATCTGGTGTTCAAACTCAAGCGCGCCGTCGCCTTCCCCTATCTCGATTTTTCCACGCCCGAAGCGCGCGAAAAAGCCTGCCGCGCCGAATTCGCCCTCAATTCGCGCGGCGCGCCCGACCTTTATCTCGGCGTGCGCCGCGTCACCCGCGAAAAAGACGGCCTCGCCTTCGACGGCCCAGGCCCGCTCGTCGATTGCGTCGTGGTCATGCGCCGTTTCGACGAGGCCGACCTTTTCGACGTCATGGCGCGGGAACATCGCCTGACGCCCGATCATATCGAGGCGCTGGCCGAGACCCTGGCGCGCTTCCACGCCAACGCCGAGCGCTTTCCCAAGGCCGAAGGCGCGGCGGCCATGGCGCATGTGCTCGACCTCAACGAGATTTCCTTCGCCCAGGCGTCGATCTTTCCTTCCGACCAGCTGGCCGAACTTCATGGGCGGTTCCGCGCCGAGCTTCGCCGCCTCGCGCCGCTTCTCGACGCGCGGGCGGAAAAGGGCTTCGTGCGCCTGTGCCACGGCGATCTTTACTTGCGCAATATCTGCCTGTTCGACGGAAAGCCGACGCTGTTCGACTGTATCGAATTCGACGAGAAGCTGGCGCGGATCGACGTGCTTTACGATCTCGCCTTCGCGCTGATGGACCTGTGGCTCATTCAGCGGCGCGATCTCGCCAATCTTCTGTTCAACCGCTATGTCAGCGCGCTCGCCCGCACCCTGCCCGACATTCCGGCGCGCATTCGCGACGGCTATGCCGCCCTGCCCTTTTTCATGGCCCTCCGCGCCGCCATACGCGCCCATATCGCCGCCTCCCAGGCGCAGAGCGGCGACGCCGAAACCGATGGCGCGCATCGGTTGGAGGCGCTGGCCTATTTCGCCCTCGCCCGCGATCTCCTGGAGCCGCGGCCGAAAGCTTTGATCGTCATCGGCGGTTTGAGCGGCTCGGGCAAATCGACGCTCACCGCGGCGGTCGCCGGCGAAATCGGCCAGCCGCCCGGGGCGCGGACGCTCAATTCCGACCGCACCCGCAAGGCGATGCACAAGCTCAAGCCGAACGAGCCGCTGCCGCCCGAGGCCTATGAGCCCAGCGTCACCGCCGCCGTCTACGCCCGCCTCATCCGGCGCGCCCACGACGCCTTGGCGCAGGATGCGGCGGTCATCGTCGACGCCGTCTTTTCGACCGAGGAGGAGCGCGCCGCGATCAAGGAGCCGGCGCGCGAGGCGGGCGTTCCCTTTGTCGGCCTGTGGCTCGAGGCGCAGGAGGAAATTTTGCGCCAGCGCGTCCGCGACAGGCCGAAAGGCCCCTCCGACGCCGACATTCTGGTTCTGGAGTCGCAATTGGCGCGCGATGTCGGAAATATCGACTGGATCCGCCTGGATTCCACCCGGCCCGATCTGGTCGAGGCGACGGTCGCCATTCTGAGCCGGGCGCTGGAGCAGGCCGAACAGGTCGCCTGAGATCGGGCTGGATCGCTTGCGCCTTTTGTGGTCTATTTGTTTGACCAACTTTGGCCGAGGCCCATGGACCCCCTGCGCACCCCCAAACTCGCCGACGCTTTGGCCGAACATCTGGAGCGGCTCATTCTCGAAGGCGCGCTGCGGCCCGGCGAAAAGCTGGCGCCGGAGCGGGAACTGGCGCAAAGGCTGGAAGTTTCGCGCCCCAGCTTGCGCGAGGCGCTGGAAAAGCTCAGCGCGCGCGGCCTGATCGAAACCAGCAAGGCCGGCAATTTCGTCAGCCGCTTCCTGCGGCCCATGACCGATCCGCTCTCCGCCCTGCTCCAGTCGAGCGATCAGGCCCTGAGCGATTATCTGGAATTTCGCGTGCTGATCGAGGGCGAAGCCGCGCGCCTGGCGGCGCTGCGCGCCACCGAGGTCGAGCGCAAGGCGCTGGAGCGCTGCCTGGAAAAATTGCGCGAGGCGCATGAAAGCGACGATATCGCCGCCGAGGCCGACACCGACGCCGACCTGCACATGCTGATCTACGAGGCGACGCACAATCTGGTGCTGCTGCACATCATGCGCGCCTTTTACGAAATGCTGCGCAACGACGCGTTCTATAATCGCCGCCAGCTTTACGCCAAAGCGGGCGCGCGCGAAAAGCTGCTGGACCAGCATATGGCCATCGGCGCCGCCATTCTCGCCCGCGATCCAGAGGCGGCCTCCGCCGCCGCCGCCGCCCATATCAGCGGCATCGCCGGCGCGCTCAACGAAATGCGCGCGGAGCAGACGCGCGTCGCCCGCGCCCTGCGCCGGATGGGCCGGAGCGAATTTCTCGGCAAGCAAGCGGAATGACCTGTTGGTAAAATAATTTGACCATGGCGATTTTCGGAGTATAAGGTCGTCCCGTCCCGGCAGGAAGGGGGTGAGAACGATGGCGAAGAGGGAAGTCCCGTCGCAAGCGCCGCGCGTCGGCCTGTTTGTCACCTGCCTCGTCGACGCCATGCGGCCCAATGTCGGCTTCGCCGCTCTAAGGCTGCTGGAGGCCGCCGGCTGCCGCGTCGAAATTCCTCGAGCGCAGACCTGCTGCGGCCAGCCCGCCTTTAATTCCGGCGCCGACGCCGCAACGCGCCCCATCGCCCGGCAGACGATCGAGGCTTTCGAAAATTTCGATTATGTCGTCGTCCCCTCCGGCTCCTGCGGCGGCATGATCAAGAAATATCCCTCCCTTTTCGCCGACGATCCCAACTGGCGCGCCCGGGCGGAAAGTCTGGCGGCGCGCACCTACGAACTTTTGAGCTTTCTTGTCGACGTCCAGGGCTTCCGGCCGCCCAACGCCGCCTGCAAGGCGAAAGCCGCCTATCACGATTCCTGCGCGGGCCTGCGCGAACTCGGGGTCAAGGCGCAGCCGCGCGCGCTCCTCGCCGCCGTCGACGGCCTGGAGCTGGTTCCGCTCGCGGGCGAAGAAACCTGCTGCGGCTTCGGCGGGACGTTTTGCGTCAAATATGGCGAAATCTCCAACGCCATCGTCGGCGAAAAGACGGAGAACATTCTCGCCTCCGGCGCCGATCTCCTGCTCGGCGGCGATCTCGGCTGCCTGCTCAATATGGCGGGAAAGCTTCACCGCCAGGGGGCGAAAACCCGCGTCTTCCACGCCGCCGAAATCCTCGCCGGCATGGGCGAGGCCGCGATTGGCGAGGAGACGACATGAGCGCCTTCAAGGAAAGAGCGCGTAAGGCGCTCGCCGACAAACAGCTCAAGATCGCGCTCGACCGCACCACCGGCAATGCGCGGACCAAGCGCGCCGCGGCGGTCGCCGCCTGGCCCGAATTCAACGAGGCGCGGGCCGCGGCGGCGGCGATCAAGGATCACGCCATCGCCCATCTCGGCTTCTATCTCGAAATGTTCGAGCGCAATGCGCTCGCTTCCGGCGCGCATCTGCACTGGGCGCGCGACAGCGAGGAAGCCTGCAATATCGTCGTCAACATCTGCCGCGACGCCGGCGCGAAAATCGTAACGCGGTCCAAAAGCATGCTGGGCGAGGAAATCGGCCTGCCCCACGCGCTCGGCGCCGCGGGAATCCGCCGGGTCGAGACCGATCTCGCCGAACATATCATCCAGCTCGCCAACGAGACGCCGTCGCATATCATCTGGCCGGCGGCGCACCACACGCGCGAGGACGTGGCCGAGCTTTTCGACCGCTGTCATCACCAAAAGCCGGCCGGCCATGACGTGGAAAGCATGGTGGCCTCCGCGCGCAAAGAGCTGCGCCCGGATTTTCTCGCGGCCGACGTCGGCATATCGGGCGCCAATTTCCTGGTGGCCGAAACCGGCGCCATCTGCACCATCACCAACGAGGGCAATGCGGAGCTGACGACGACTCCTCCTCGCGTGCACATCGTCACGGCCGGCATCGAGAAGATCGTCGCCAGCACCGAACAGGCCCTGCAACTGACGCGGCTTCTGGTGCGCTCGGCGACCGGCGCGGACCTCACCCAATATACGACCTTCCATTGCGGCCCGAAGCGGCCCGGCGACCGCGACGGCCCGGAACAGTTCCATATCGTGCTCGTCGACCACGGCCGCACGCAAATGCTGCGGGACATGCCGGAAATGCTGCGCTGCCTGCGCTGCGGCGCCTGCCTCAATCATTGCGTGGTCTATCGCAATATCGGCGGCCACGCCTATGGCGGCGCTTATCCCGGCCCGATGGGCTCGGTCCTTACCCCGGTCTTCGACGGCCTGGAAAAATCGCACGACTTGCCCAACGCCTGCACCCTCAACGGCCAGTGCAGGGAGGTCTGCCCGGTCGAAATTCCCCTGCCCACTTTGCTGCGGGGCTGGCGGGAAAAAAGCTGGCGCGGCGGGCTGGAGCCGGCGCCGGTCCGTTACGCCACCGGCCTCTGGGCCTTCGCCGCGGCGCGTCCGCGCCTCTATCGCCTCGGCCTCGTCTTCGCTTTGCCGCTGATGCGGCTTTTCGCCCGGAAGGGCTGGATTTCGTCGCTGCCGCTTTCTTCCGGCTGGTTCGCCGCCCGCGACATGCCCAGGCCGCCGAAAAAAAGCTTCATGGCGCAATATGCGCAGAAAGGCGGCCGGTCATGAAAGCGCGCGACGCCATATTCGCCGCCCTTCGCGCCGCGCAGCCGGACAAAGCTTCGCCGCAGGAAATAGAGGCGCAGGCCGCGGCGCTTGCGAAAGCCATGCGCGCCTGCCTGCCGCCGCTCGAAGGCGATCTCGCCGAAATTTTCACCGCCCGCGCTTCCGCCGAAAAAGTCGGCGCGACGGTGGAAAAAGTCGCGAGCCTCGCCGATCTGCCGCAGGCGGTCGCCCGCTACATCGCCGCGAATAATCTCGCGACGGATTTTGCGCTTCAGCCCGACCAACACCTGGAAAACCTCGACTGGGGCGCGTTGCGGCCCGGCGCGCCGCTCAAATCGGATACGCCTCTCGCTGTCGGCCTGGCGCGCTCTGGCGTGGCGGAAACCGGCAGCCTGGTCTTCCATTCCTCGCCCGAGGCGCCGACGCTTTACGGCTTCCTGCCGCTCCATCATCTCGTCGCGCTCGACGCTTCGACCATCGTGCCGCGTTTCGAGGATTACGCGGCGGCCGAAAAAGGGAAACCTTCGCCGCGCAATGTGAATTTCATCACCGGGGCGAGCGGCACGACCGATATCGAGGGCGTTTTGGCGCGCGGCGCTCATGGCCCGAGGAAACTGCACATCGTCCTTTTTGGGCGCCCCATTAGTTTTATGCCGAACAGCTAGATGGAAAATCTCGGAAAACCGGCGTCGAATGGCGGCGACGCGCGCGCCGCAGAAGCGCCGGTCTCGAAGGAGGAAGCGATGGACAAGTCGGACGCGGCCGCGGAAACGCGGGAGTGGCTGGAGGCCTTGAATTCCGTCCAGGCTTTTGAAGGCGTGGCGCGGGTCGACGGGCTCTTGAGCGACGTGGTGGCCGAGGCGCGCAAGAATGGCGCGCAACTGCCTTTCGCCTGGAACACGGCCTATACCAACACCATTCCGCCGGAAGACCAGCCGCCGCATCCCGGCGTGCGCGAAATCGAGACGAAAATCCGCGCCGTCATCCGCTGGAACGCCGCGGCCATCGTGCTCAAGGCCAACAAGGTTTCATCCGAACTCGGCGGCCATATCGCCAGCTTCCAGTCGGCGGCGACGCTCTACGACGTCGGCTTCATGCATTTCTGGCGCGCGCCCAACGCGCATCACGCCGGCGACCTCGTCTTCATCCAGGGGCATTCTTCGCCCGGCATTTACGCCCGCGCCTTCGTCGAGGGGCGGCTTAGCGAAGAGCAGATGCTCAATTTCCGGCAGGAGGTGGACGGCCACGGCCTTTCCTCCTATCCGCATCCCTGGCTGATGCCGGATTTCTGGCAATTCCCCACCGTCTCCATGGGCCTGGGGCCTTTGATGGCCATCTATCAGGCGCGGTTCATGCGCTATCTCGAAGGGCGCGGCCTGATCCAGACGCATGAACGAAAAGTCTGGGCTTTTATGGGCGACGGCGAGATGGACGAGCCGGAATCGCTCGGCGCCATATCGCTCGCGGGGCGCGAAAAACTCGACAATCTGATCTTCGTCATCAATTGCAATCTGCAGCGGCTCGACGGGCCGGTGCGCGGCAACGGCAAGATCATCCAGGAGCTGGAAGCCGATTTCCGCGGCGCCGGCTGGAACGTCATCAAGGTCGTCTGGGGCTCCAACTGGGACGAGCTTCTGGCCAGGGATTATTCCGGCCGGCTGCGGCAGTTGATGGAGGAATGCGTCGACGGCGAATATCAGGATTTCAAGTCGAAGAACGGCGCCTATATCCGCGAGCATTTCTTCGGACGCTATCCCGAGACGGCGGCCATGGTCGCCGACTGGTCGGACGAGAAAATCTGGCGCCTGACCCGCGGCGGCCACGATTCGCGCAAAATCTATGCGGCCTACAAGGCGGCGTCCGAGCATAAGGGCCAGCCGACCCTGATCCTGGCCAAGACTGTCAAAGGCTATGGCATGGGCGCAGCCGGCGAAGGTCAGATGATGGCGCACCAGGCCAAGAAGATGAATCTGGAGGCGCTGAAACAATTCCGCGACCGCTTCAACATTCCCGTCGCCGACAGCGAGATCGAGAGCCTGCCCTTCATCAAATTCGAGGAAGGGTCGGAGGAGATGAATTATCTGCGCCAGCGCCGCGAGGCGCTCGGCGGCTATCTGCCGTCGCGCCGGCGCCAGAGCGAGCCTTTAGTCATCCCGCCGCTCTCGGCTTTCGGCGCGCAACTCAAGAGCACGGAAGGCCGCGAGATTTCCACCACCATGGCGTTCGTGCGCGTGCTGAACACGCTCTTGCGCGACAAGAATATCGGCAGGCGCATCGTGCCGATCGTCGCCGACGAATCGCGCACGTTCGGCATGGAGGGCATGTTCCGCCAGTACGGCATTTTCTCGCAGGTCGGCCAGCTCTACCGGCCGCAGGACGCCGACCAGCTTTCCTATTACAAGGAGGACCGTTCCGGCCAGATGCTGCAGGAAGGCATCAGCGAGGCCGGCGCGATGGCGTCATGGATCGCGGCGGCGACGAGCTATTCCCATTCCAACACGCCGATGATTCCCTTCTACGTCTATTATTCCATGTTCGGCTTCCAGCGCGTCCACGATCTCGCATGGGCGGCCGGCGACATGCGCGCCCGCGGCTTCCTGCTTGGCGGCACGTCGGGCCGCACCACGCTCAACGGCGAAGGCCTGCAGCACGAGGACGGCCACAGCCACCTTCTTTCCGCCACCATCCCCAATTGCGTCTCCTATGACGCGACCTTCTCCTATGAAGTCGCGGTCATTGTGCGCGACGGGCTGGAGCGCATGTATGCAAAGGGTGAGGACGTCTATTACTACCTCACCCTGCTCAACGAAAATTACGAGCACCCCGCCATGCCGGAAGGCGCGGAAGAGGGAATCATCAAGGGCATGTATCTGTTGAAATCGGCTCCGGAGGGGGCGCCGAAGGAGAAGAAAATCACGCTCCTTGGCTCGGGCTCGATCCTGCGCGAAGTGATCGCGGCCGCGGCCTTGCTCGACAAGGATTTCGGCATTTGCGCCGATATTTTCGCCGTCACCAGCTTCACCGAATTGAAGCGCGAGGCGGAGGCCTGCGAGCGCTGGAACATGCTGCATCCGCTGGAGGAGCCGCGCGTCCCCTATGTCACGCAGATGCTGCAGTCGCGCGGCGACGCTCCGGTCGTCGCCTCAACCGATTATATCCGCGCCTATGCCGACCAAGTCCGCGCCCATGTGCCGACCCGTTACAAGGTGCTTGGCACGGACGGTTTCGGGCGCTCCGACTATCGCCGCAAACTCCGCGCCTTTTTCGAGGTGGACCGCCATTATGTCGCGGTGGCGGCGCTGAAGGCGCTCGCCGATTCCCAGCTCATTCCCGCCAAAAAGGCGGCGGAGGCGATCGAGCTTTATCAGCTCGATCCCGAAAAGCCCAACCCGCTCCGCGTCTGACCGGCGCTTCGCCGCCCTTTGTTCCTCCTCAAGGTTTGAACCATGTCCAAGATTGAAGTCAAAGTGCCGGATATCGGCGATTTCAAAGACGTGCCGATCATCGAAATATTGGTGAAAGCAGGCGAGGCGATCAAAACGGAAGACCCTTTGATCGTGCTTGAATCCGATAAGGCGACCATGGAGGTGCCGGCGCCGGCGGACGGCGTCATCGGAGAGGTCCTGGTCAAGGTCGGCGACAAGGTCTCGGAAGGCTCGGCCATTCTGACGCTTGCCGCCGAAGGGGCCGCGCCAACGCCAGAAGAGCCCGCTGCTGCGCC
>CAYRNB010000044.1:0-13435 GCA_964425315.1 uncultured Rhodoblastus sp. | reverse complement strand
GCCCGCTGCTGCGCCTTCTGCTCCGGCGCCCGCGCCCGCGCCTGCTCCGGTCTCCCGCGGCGCCGCGCCGATCCTCGGACCCGGCGCCATGGCCGATTTCGCCAATGTCTACGCCTCGCCCGCCGTGCGGCGCGTGGCGCGCGAACTCGAAATCGACCTCACCCAGGTTCAAGGCACGGGCGAGAAAGGCCGCATCACCAAGGAAGACGTGAAAGCCTTCCTTTCCGGCGGCAAGGCGCCCGCGCCCGCCGTTTCGGGCGGCGCCGGCATTCCGGAAATCCCGGTGGTCGATTTTTCCAAATTCGGTCCGATCGAGGAAAAGCCGCTATCGCGCATCCGCAAATTGTCGGGGCCGTTCCTGCATCGCTCCTGGCTCAATGTGCCGGCCGTCACCCAGAACGACGAAGCCGACATCACCGATCTCGAAGCTTTTCGCAAGACGCTCGACGAGGAGGCCAAGAAAGCCAAGACCCCCTATCGCGTCTCGCTCCTGCCCTTCCTCATCCGCGCCAGCGTCGCTGTGCTGAAGGAATATCCCGACTTCAATTCCTCGCTCAGCCCGAGCAAGGAATCGCTCATCCACAAGAAATACTGGCATATCGGCTTCGCCTGCGACACGCCGGAAGGGCTGGTCGTGCCAGTGATCAAGGACGCCGACCAGAAGGGCGTGATCGAAATTTCGAAGGAGCTCGGCGAACTCTCGGCCAGGGCGCGCGCCGGCAAATTGTCGCCGGCCGAAATGTCGGGCGCGACTTTCACCATTTCCTCGCTCGGCGGCATTGGCGGAACCTCGTTCTCGCCCATCGTCAATGCGCCGGAAGTGGCGATCCTCGGCGTGGTGCGCTCGAAAATGGCGCCGCAATGGAACGGCAAGGAATTCGTGCCGCGCCTGATGCTGCCGCTCTCGCTTTCCTACGACCATCGCGTCATCGACGGCGCGGCGGCGGCCCGTTTCGCCCGCGCGCTTTGCATAGTGCTCGAAGACATTCGCCGTTTGACGCTTTGATTTGGGGGCCGCGATGACGATCGAAATCAAAGTCCCCGACATCGGCGATTTTCATGACGTGCCGGTGATCGAAGTGCTGGTGAAACCCGGCGATGCGATCAAGCCGGAAGACCCGCTCATCGTGCTCGAATCCGACAAGGCGACGATGGAAGTGCCGGCGCCCGCCGCCGGCGTCATCGTCGAAATGAAGGTCAAGGTCGGCGACAAGGTTTCGGAAGGCTCGGCCATTCTGACGCTCGAAGGCGCGGCGGCCGAGGCCAAAGCGCCCGAGGCGCCCGCGCCGGCTCCCTCGCCCGACTCCAGCGATCTCCATGCCGACGTGCTCGTGCTCGGCGCCGGTCCCGGCGGCTACACCGCCGCCTTCCGCGCCGCCGATCTCGGGGCCAAGGTCGTGCTGGTCGAACGCTGGCCGGTGCTCGGCGGCGTCTGCCTCAATGTCGGTTGCATCCCGTCAAAGGCCCTGCTCCATGCGGCGCGGGTGATCGAGGAAGCGCACGAGATGGGCGAAAACGGCATCGCCTTCGCTGCGCCAAAAATCGATCTCGACAAATTGCGCGGCTGGAAGGAAAGCGTGGTCAAGCGCCTGACCGGGGGCCTCGGCTCGATGGCCAAGCAGCGCAAGGTGACGGTGGTCACTGGCAAGGGCGCCTTCGTCTCGTCCAACAGCATCGAAGTCGTGGCCGAAGACGGAACGAAAAAGCGCGTCTCCTTCGACAAGGCGATCATCGCCGCCGGCTCCGAGCCGGTCACCCTGCCCTTCATCCCGCATGACGACGCGCGCGTGATCGATTCCACCGGCGCGCTGGCGCTTGCCGACGTTCCCAAACGTCTGCTGGTGCTCGGCGGCGGCATCATCGGCCTGGAAATGGCGACCGTCTATCATGCGCTCGGGTCAAAAGTGACCGTGGTCGAGCTGATGGACCAGATCATCCCCGGCGCCGACAAGGATATTGTCTCGCCGCTGATGAGGCGGATCGGCAAGCGCTACGAGAAAATCCTGCTCAAAACCAAGCTCGTCGCGGTCAAGGCGGAGATAGCCGGCCTGCGCGTGACGTTCGAATCCGCCGACGGCGAAAAGACCGAGGACGTTTTCGACAAGCTGCTGGTCGCGGTCGGGCGCAAGCCCAACGGCAAGCTGATCAACGCCGAGGCGGCGGGCGTGAAGGTCGACGAGCGCGGCTTCATCGCGGCGGACAAAAAGATGCGCACCAATGTCCCGCACATCTTCGCCATCGGCGATATTGTCGGCCAGCCCATGCTGGCGCATAAGGCGACGCATGAAGCGAAAGTCGCGGCGGAAGTCGCCTGCGGCCATAAGTCGGCCTTCGACGCCAAAGTGATCCCGTCGGTCGCCTATACCGATCCGGAAGTGGCCTGGGCCGGCCTGACCGAGACGGAGGCCAAGGCCAAGGGGATCAAATTCGGCAAGGCGACTTTCCCCTGGGCGGCGTCCGGCCGGGCGCTCTCGCTCGGCCGCGACGAGGGCGCGACCAAACTGCTGTTTGACGAGGAGACCAAACGGC
Source organism: uncultured Rhodoblastus sp. (assembly GCA_964425315.1). Lineage (GTDB taxonomy): Bacteria > Pseudomonadota > Alphaproteobacteria > Rhizobiales > Beijerinckiaceae > Rhodoblastus. The sequence goes on along the minus strand of CAYRNB010000044.1, from coordinate 10,906 downwards.
TCATCGGCTGCGGCATTGTCGGGGTCAACGCCGGCGACCTCATCGCCGAAGCGGCGCTCGCCATCGAAATGGGGGCCGACGCCGAAGACATCGGCCTCACCATCCACCCCCACCCGACGCTTTCCGAAACCATCGGCATGGCGGCGGAGCTTTTCGAGGGGACGATCACCGACCTGATCCCGCCCAAGAAGAAGAAATGAGGACGCGAGAGGCGACCGCCGGAGCGGGCGCCTCCACGGTCATGCCGGTCATTTCGGGAAGAAATGATCCGATGTCGACGCCATAGCCCCGCCGGATTCGTCCTTGGCGGTGAAGGTGATCGGAATGGACTTGGCGGGAACCGCGTCCGGCGGCGCCGTGACCAGCACGCGCAGCTCCAGCGTCTGGTCGGGGCCGACCTTGGTTTCGGCGCCCTTTTCGCCGACGATCTCCAGTTTCAGCTTCGGCGCGCCGGCGACCGACAGATCGATGTCGCGATAGTTCGGCTTCTTGTTGAGGAGGCGCACCGTATAGCCGTTGCGCACGCCGCCGTCGATCGTCTCCACCGCCAGCGGATTGCGGTCGTGCAGGACGTCGACGCCGATGTCGGGCCGCGTCGCCAATTTATAGAGCATGATCGAGCCGACCAGCACGATCATCGCCGGGTAGATCAGGGTGCGCGCGCGGATCGGCCGGTAGATCGGAGGCAGCCCCTTGGCGCGGCGCTGGTCGTTGATGTCGGTGTCGTAATAGATGAGATGCGGCGGGCGGCCGATCTCCTTCATGACATTGTCGCAGGCGTCGATGCACAGGCCGCACTGGATGCAGCCGAGCTGCGACCCCTTGCGAATATCGACGCCGGTCGGGCACACCGCGACGCATTGATGGCAGTCGATGCAATCGCCGGCGGGCTTGCCTTCGGCGCGCGCGTGTTCGGCTTTTTTTACCGACATGCGCGGCTCGCCGCGGGCGCGCTCATAGGAGACGTTGAGCGCCCATTCGTCGGTCATCGCCGCCTGGATGCGCGGCCAGGGACACATGTAGATGCAGACCTGCTCGCGCATATGGCCGGCGAAAATATAGGTGGTGAAGGTGAGAATGCCGATCCAGATATAGGAAAGGACGGGCGCCTGGAACGTCGCCAGATCCTTCACCAGCGTCGGGGCGTCGGCGAAATAGAGCACCCAGGCGCCGCCGGTCCACCAGGCGATCATCAGCCAGAGGAAATGCTTGGTCGCGACCTCGCGAATGTGCTGGAAGGTCCAGCCCTTTTTGTCCTTCATCATGCGGTCGCGCCGGTCGCCCTCGACCCAGCGTTCGACCGCATAGAAAAGGTCGGTCCACACCGTCTGCCAGCACAAATAGCCGCACCAGACGCGCCCCGCTATGGCGTTCATCATGAACAAAGTCATGGCGGCGAGGATCAGGAGGCCGGTGAAATAATAGACCTCCTGCGGCCATAATTCGATGAAGAAGAAATAGAAGCGGCGGTGCGGCAGATCGACCAGAACCGCCTGATGCGGCAGATAAGGGCCGCGGTCCCAGCGCACGAAAGGCAGGCCGTAATAGACGCCGAGGCAGAAGACCAGCAGCGCCCACTTGATATTGCGGAAGGTTCCGTGAGTGGCCTGCGGATAGACCTTTTGGCGCGGAGCGTAGAGCGGGCCGGTGATGATCGTGTCGTCTTCCATTGCCATATCCTGTGGCAGGGCCGCGCAAAGGCGAGCGCTTCGCTAAATTTATCGCGCCGATCCACACGGGATGCATGGATAGGCAAGAAATAATCAAATATTCGAATATTGCAACGTTTATTTAGCGACGCGCGCCGGGTAGCCGGCCTCGGTAATGGCCTTGGCCACGGCGCCTGGATCGGCGGCGGCCGGCGTCACGGTGACGGCGCCGGTCGTAAGGTCAACCTCGACCGCCGCTTCCGGCTCCAGGGAATTGACCGCCTTCGTCACCCTTCTCACGCAATGGTCGCAACTCATTTTTTCAACCGCAAAAATGCTCTCACCTGCCTGAGCCATTCCATTCTCCATTCAGTGGATTTCCGCGGGGCGAATCCAGATTGCGAACAATCTTGCGGAAATCGGTTCAAATTCCCCGACCGCAAAGGTCTCGGCCTAGGCCGCCCGGTCGAGCATATCGCGCAGTTTACCCGCCAAATCGCGCATTGTGTATGGCTTGTTGAGCAATTGAGCCGGGGAGTCGGGGAATCCGTCCTTGAGAATCGCATTGCGCGTGTAGCCGGTGGTCAGAAGCACGGGAAGGCCGGGCCGGAGCCGCGCGACTTCCTTCGCCAGCGCCGCGCCGTTCATGCCGGCGGGCAGCACCACGTCGGAGAAGACGAAGTCGATTTTCTCGTCGCTCTCCAAAACTTTTAGCGCGGCCGGCGCGTCATTGGCCTCGATCACCCGATAGCCGAGGTCGCGCAGCATCGCGACCGCATAATCGCGCACGCCCTCGTTGTCCTCGACCAGGAGCACAGTTTCGTCGTCCCTGGCGCGCGGCGGCGCCGCCTCCTCTTCCGGAGACGAAGCGGCGTCCGGGGTCGACACGCCGGCCGCTTCGATGAATCTGGGAAGGTAGATCTTGACCGAGGTTCCCTCGCCCGGTTCGCTATAGAGAAGGATATGCCCCCCCGACTGCTTGACCAGGCCATAGACCATGGCGAGGCCGAGGCCGGTGCCCTTGCCCTCCGCCTTGGTGGTGAAAAAAGGCTCGAATATGTGGGCAAGCGTTTCGGGCGCCATGCCGACGCCGGTATCGGTGACGCTCAGCAGCACATATTGTCCGGCCTCGACGTCGCCGAAGCGCGCTACGTAATGTTTGTCGAGCGAGGTATTCGCGGTTTCGATGGTCAGGCGGCCGCCGTCCGGCATGGCGTCGCGCGCATTGACCACGAGATTGAGCAGGGCCGTCTCGGTTTCGGATGGGTCCGCGAACGTCTTCCACAGCCCGGCGCCGAGGACGACCTGAACCTCGACGGATTCGCCGAGCGTCCGGCGCATCATTTCGGAAAGCCCGGAAACCAGCCCGTTGAGGTCGAGCGGCTGCGGATCGAGCGCCTGCCGGCGCGCGAAGGTCAGAAGCCTCCGCACGAGATTGGCGCCGCTTTCGCCGGCGTGCATGGCGTTGCCGATCGATTTCTCCATGACGGCGGCGAAGGGAGGCGCAATTTGATCGTCGGAAGCTTTGGCGATGCGGCGGCGCATAGCTTCGAGGTTGCCGAGGACGACCGTCAGCATATTGTTGAAATCATGCGCGACGCCCCCGGTCAGCTGGCCGATGGCCTCGAGCTTCTGGGACTGCAGCAGCGTCTCCTCCGCCGCCTTTCGCAGTTTGATCTCGTGGTTCAGGGCGGCCGCGTCGGCGCGCAGCCTCCCGGCGAAATGCGCCGCAATGCTCAAGATCAGCACGACCGACACCATCGACGCGAAGAGACTGGTCAAAATCAGCGCCAGGACCCAGAGGCGGGATTGGACAGCGTGATCCTGCCGTTCGCGCAGCAATCTGTCATGCTTGTCCTGTAAAGTCGTAACGTCGCTCCTGAGCGCGCGCATGACCGATATGCTGGCGTCCGAACTGACGATTTCCAACGCCTTCTGCCTCTGCCCCTTCTTCCAAAGGTCGATTGTCCGCCGCCATTCGGCAAGCTTGGCGTCGACCAGAGGCCCGATCCTGGCGACCCGCACGCCGTCCGCGGGGTCGTTCGCGGTCAGTTTGCGGAGGTCGGCGATGCGCTGGTGCAAACGCACTACGACCTGGTCGTAATCGTCGAGAAAGCTTGCACGGCCGGTGAGCAGATAGCCGCGCTCATTGGAGCCGGTTTCGTCCAGATCCTTGAGCAAAGCGTTCAAGGCGATCTTGACATCGAATGTATGGCGCACCCACGCGTCCGCCTGCCTCGCCTGCCGGGAAGCGAGAATGGAGGCGATTCCGGTCGAGAGGTCGAAGGCGATGGCCGCAACGAGGAGAAGAAAGATCGTCCGCGGCAATCCCCAGGGCAGGTTCTTGAATAGCATGAGGTCTCCACGCCGCCTCGATCGGCGGACGAAAACGGCCTCGTCGCCGAGGCCGAGCCCGAACAGGCCAGCGGCGGATATAGGCGTCGTCGCAGAACGGCGCCAGCCGCTGGTTCGCGCGAATTTGACCGCCGAAAGCGGCTGGAGCGTGGTCTTGCCTTGCAAAATCGGAATATTCGCCGGCCCGGCGCCACAAGAACGCGGCGAATACGCAGTTTCGGCCCGACCTCGGCGGCCCGCGACCGCCTTCGGCCTTTTCCTGTTACGCGACCACGGGCGAGAAGCGGCGCAGCCTCAAGGCGTTGGCGAGAACGAACAGGCTTGAACAGGCCATGGCCGCCGCGCCCAACGTCGGATTGAGCAGAAGCCCGTTGAAAGGATAAAGCGCGCCCATGGCGACGGGAACCAGCAGCACGTTATAGCCGAAGGCCCAGAACAGGTTCTGCTTGATGTTGCGCAGGGTCGCGCGCGACAGAGCGAAAGCCTGGGCGACTTTTTCGAGGTCGGAGGCCATCAGCACCACTTCGGCGCTGTCGAGCGCGATGTCCGCCCCCGCCCCCATGGCTATGCCGACGTTGGCGGCGGCGAGCGCCGGCGCGTCGTTGACGCCATCGCCGACAAAAGCGACCGCGCCGCTCTCCTGCAGTTCCTGCAGGGCGGCGACCTTGCCCTCCGGCCGCACGCCGGCGAAAATCTTGTCGATGCCGACCTTGGCCGCGATCGCCTTGGCCGTCGCCTCGCGGTCGCCGGTGACGAGCGCGGTCTGGAGCCCTAAGGCCCGCAAGGCGGCAAGGGCGCGCGCGGCTTCCGGCCGCGGCGGATCGGCCATGGCGAAAAGGCCGGCGGCCTTGCCGTCGACGGCGACGAAAAAGCTGGAGGCGCCCTGCCCCGCCAAAGCCTCGGCCTCGCCTTCGAGCGCGATTGTCTCGGCGCCAAGCGAGCGCAGCAGGTCGGCCGAGCCGACCGCGATTCTTTTGCCGGCGACTTCGCCGGTGACGCCGAGGCCGGGCTGATAGGCGAAATCCTTCGCCTCGTCGGCAATGGAGGCGCCCTTTTCGCGCGCCGCCTCGGCCAGGGCGCGGGCGAGCGGATGTTCCGATTGCGCCTCGACCGCCGCCGCGAGACCGAGAATTTCCGACTCGTCGAAGCCTTCCGCCGCTTCGATCCGGGTCAGAACCGGCTTGCCGAGCGTGATCGTGCCGGTTTTGTCGAAGGCGACGGTCTTCACCCCGCACAGGGTCTGCAAGGCGTCGCCCTGGCGGAAGATCACGCCAAGCTCGGCGGCGCGGCCGGTTCCGGTCATCAAGGCGGCGGGCGTGGCGAGGCCCATGGCGCAGGGACAGGCGATGATCAGCACGCTGACCGCATTGACCATGGCGAGCGCCAGGGCCGGCTTGGGACCGACCCACAGCCAGAGCGCAAAGGTTGCGAGCCCCAAAGCGAGGATCGCCGGCACGAAAATGGCCGTTACCTTGTCGGCGAGCGCCTGGATCGGCAGGCGCGCGCCTTGGGCCTGCTCGACCAGGCGGATGACGCCGGCGAGCACGGTGTCGCCGCCGACTTTGGTCGCCCGCATGGAAAAGGCGCCGGCGAGATTGAGGCTGCCGCCGATCACGAAAGCGCCGCTCTGCTTGGCGACGGGAATCGATTCGCCGGTCATCAGGCTTTCATCGACATGGCTCGCGCCTTCGACGATCGCGCCATCGACGGGAATGGCCTCGCCCGGCCGCACCAGCAGAATATCGCCGACGCGAACCTCCTCGACCGGCAGGTCGATTTCGCCGTTGTCACGCCGCACATGGGCGATTTTCGGCTGCAGCCGCGCCAGCTTGCCGATGGCGTCGGCGGCGCGGCCTTTGGCGCGCGCCTCCAGCCAGCGGCCGAGCAGGATGAAGGCGACAATGGTCGCGGCCGATTCGAAATAGGAATGGCGCGTGCCCTCGGGCAGTATTTCCGGCGCAAAAGTCGCCAGCAGCGAATAGAGATAGGCCGCGCCCGCCCCCAGGGCGACGAGGGCGTTCATGTCGGGCGCGGCGCGCCGCAGCGAGGCGAAGCCGACGGTGAAGAAGCGCCGGCCCGGGCCGAACAGGACCGCGGTGGTCAGGGCCGCCGACGCGACCATGACGGTTTCGCGGCCGAGCAAATGATTGAGCCAGGCGCCGAAGGCGGGCGACATGTGGCCGCCCATTTCCAGAATCGTAACCGGGATGGCGAGGACGGCGGCAAGAAGGAACCGATTGCGCAGAATCCTGACTTCGGCGGCGCGCCGGGCGAAAAGATCGGGGCCTTTTTCCTGCGGCGGATGCGGCTCGTAACCTTCCTTGCGCACGGCTTCGGCGAGGGTCGGATAATCGACGGCGCCTTCAAAAAATTCGACATAAGCGCGCTCGCTGGCGAGATTGACCGTGGCGGAAACGACGCCGCGCACGGATTTCAGCGCTTTTTCGACATGAGCGACGCAGGAGGCGCAGGTCATGCCGCCGACGCCGATCTCCATATGGGCGAGGCGCGGCTCGTAGCCCTCCTCTTTCACCCGCGCCGCGAGATCGGCAAGGTCCGCGCCGGGCGCAAGCTTCAACTCGGCCCGCTCGCTCGCCAGATTTACGCGCGCGTCCAGGACCCCTGGAGCGCTTTTCAGCGCCTTTTCGACATGGGCGACGCAAGAGGCGCAGGTCATCCCCCCGACTCCGAGCGAACAGGATTCGCCCTGGGCGTCCGCGCTTTCTTTTGCGATCGCGGTCTCGATATTCATCGCTCCGTATATAGGGATTTTTTTCCAGTTGCTTCAACCGTCGGCGGCATCCTGCGGAAGGGTCCGGCGCGGCAATTCGCCGACCCAGCGTCCGCCCTGAAAGACCGCGACCAGCGACAGGAAATAAAGCACCGGCGACAGGATCGACCAGAAATCGACGCCTAAGCCGAACATCAGCAGAAAGCTCCAGCCGATCACGACGAAAAGGCCGAAAATCACGCAGCCGTCCCAGAATTCGGCCGCGCCGATGCGCAGCGGCCCGGTGACGCTGACAATGCCGAAAACAAAAGCGATGGCGAGCAGGAAGATAATATTGCGCGTCGCGAAAGAAATAAAACTCCAGTCGCCCAAGAGCCGATTGAGCAGCATGGCGAGCGGCAGCGCGCCGCAAAGCGCCAGGGCGACCAGAAAGGACGCCCATTTCCGCCGCCTGTTTCCGTTATGGGACATAAATCGACAAGCCTGGCAAACCGCTTCCACCAAAGAGGAGCGGATAATAAGCAGAAATATTTGCTCGATTCTTTCTTCGCTTTTTAGCGCCGGCGCGCCGGTCAATAGACGGCTTTCGTGACCGGCTTGGCGTAATAGGTGTTGAGGATGGAAAAGCGCTGCTTGTCGGACGGCACGGCGATCGCGTCGCGGCCGTGCCAGCTGGTCCGGAACGGATTGTATTTCGGGTGGATGACGACAAAGGCGAGGCCGGTATTGGGCAGGAAGGGCACCGTCTTGTCCACCGTCAGCCCGTAATGTTTCCAGGAAAACAGACCTTTAGGGGAAATTTTGAAGATCGTCGTGCCGAGTTCCTTCATGCTGTCGTCTTCCGGCATATAGATCAGCATGGTCAGGACCTTGCGCCGCGTATCGGGATGCGGCTTGATCGCATAGCCGTCGTAATCCTCATAGAGAACCGGACGCGGATACATTTTGACCGGCCAGCCCTCGTGACTGCCCCTGGACCTGATGCGAAGCCCCTCGTCCAGCCGTTCCCGCAGCGCCGCCTCGATATCCGGCGAGGACAGAACGTCCGACACCTCTTTCCACAATTGCCGCCGCGCCTCGTCGCCAGCGTCGCCGGAGCCGTCGAACAGGACGAACTCGCGGCGGGTGTTCGCAGCGTTGATCCGGCGGTAGTTATTCGAGTCCGGCTTGTTGGCCAGCAAAAGGCGATAAAAATCCTCCGGCCAGAAATTCTCGAAAGCGATATGGGGATAAGGCTTCGAACACACCGGCGCGTTCAGGATCGATCGCGCGGCGTGGGCGACAAGTTCATCATAGCGGGAGTCGGACACGCACAGTCTCCCTCGGGCCTCTATAAGGTGACTAATTAAGAACGTTCCAAATTGCAATATAGAGCGGTAGATGGCGACGCCATGATTTCGGTCATTGTTAGCCTTGAGCGCAGCCGTATCATGAAGTTACTCGCGTAATTGCGCGAGCTTCGCGCCGGGTGCGACGCGAATTCGATCTGCTCGGCAACTCTTGCGTCACTTATTCTGAAAGAAGCCTGGCCGGCGCAAAGGCGCCTTTACGCCGCAACGAACGCGCGCGTCGCCGCGACCCATTTACGCGCCCGACCCTCGGGGTCCGGATTCAAGGTGATATCGGTGACGACGGCGGCGGAATCGGCCCCGGCGCGCAAAGCCTCGACGGCGCGCTCCGGGGTGAGGCCGCCGATCGCGACCAGCGGCAGGGCGCCGATTTTCTTCCGCCACAGGCCGATCTTTTCCAGCCCTTGCGGCGCAAAGGCCATTTTTTTGAGCACGGTCGGAAAGATCGGCCCCAAAGCGACATAGTCGGGCGCGGCCGCCAGGGCCCTCTCCAGTTCCGCGTCGTCGTGAGTGGACAGGCCGAGCCGCAGCCCGGCGCTCTTGATCGCGGCGAGATCGGCCGAGGCCAGATCCTCCTGGCCGAGATGGACATAATCGCAGCCAAGCTCGATGGCCAGGCGCCAGTAATCATTGACGATCAATTGCGCCCCCACGGCGGCGCAAAGGTCCCTCGCCTCGGCGATTTCCGCGCGCAAAACCTCGTCCGGCGCATTCTTGACCCGCAATTGCGCGAGCTTGACGCCGCAGGGCAGAAGCCGGCGCAGCCAGGCGGCGGAATCGACGATTGGGTAGAAGGGATCAAGGCTCATGAAAACGCCTTGCCCAGCACCGGCGTCGAGGGCGCGGCCATGTCGCGCGGCTCGATCGGCAGGGCGCGGAAGGCGGCCCGGCCCGCTTCAGACGCTTGGGCGAAGGCGCGCGCCATGGCGACCGGATCGCCGGCCCTGGCGATGGCGGTGTTGAGCAGCACGGCGTCGTATCCAAGCTCGAAAGCCTGCGCCGCCTGAGACGGCGCGCCGATGCCGGCGTCGATCACCAGCGGAATGTCGGGAAAATGCGCGCGCAGGGCGCGCAGGCCGAAGAGATTGTTGAGCCCCCGGCCGGAACCGATCGGCGCCCCCCAGGGCATGAGCACGCGGCAGCCGGCGTCGATGAGCTTTTCCGCCACAACCAAGTCCTCGGTCGTGTAGGGAAAGACGTTAAAACCTTCGTCGCTCAGGATGCGCGCCGCCTCGACCAGGCCGAAGACGTCGGGCGCAAGCAAATCCTCCTCGCCGATCACTTCCAGCTTGATCCAGGGCGTGCCGAAGAGTTCGCGCGCCATCTGCGCGGTGGCGACCGCCTCCTTGACCGTTCGGCAGCCGGCGGTATTAGGCAGGACCCGCAGACCGAGCGAGCGGATGAGGTCCCAGAAACTCTCCCCGGCCCGGCCGCCGCCGGCCTCGCGGCGCAGGGACACGGTGACGATTTCGGCCGCCGACGCCTTCAGCGCCTCCGCCAGAATGGCGGGAGAGGGATATTGCGCCGTGCCGACCAGCAGGCGCGATCGCAAGGTCGCGTCGTAAAGACGCAAGGGATCGCCTGCGGCGGCGTCCAAGTCCGCGCCCAAGTCAGCGCCCGTGTCAGCGCCCATGTCAGCCTCCCTGCCGGGGCGTCAGGATTTCCACCCGGTCGTTCTCGCGCAATTCCTTATCCTGCCGCTCCTTGGCGCGCACGAAAATCTCGTTGACCGCCGTGGCGACCAGGCCGGGGCGGTAATCGAGTTCGACGATAAGCGCGTCGAGCGTTTTGGCGCGCACGTCAAGAGGCTCGCCGTTGACCACGATCCTCATCCATCACCTCGGGAAAATAGGCGCCGTCCAGCACGATCCGCGCGGCGCGCAGCGCCAGCGCCGGCGACAGCAGGAAGCCATGGCGGTAAAGCCCGTTCAAATGCAAGCGGTTACCGTCGCGGACGATGCGCGGCAGATTATCGGAAAAGCTCGGCCGCACGTCCGAGCCGGTCTCAACCACCTCCGCCTCGGCGAAGGCCGGATGAACGGCGAAGGCGGAATTCACCAGCTCGACGATGGATTGCGCCGTCACCCGCGCCCGCTCCTCGTTCTCGATCATCGTGGCGCCGACCATGAATGTCCCATCGGGGCGCGGCACGATATAGACCGGATGGCGCGGATGCAGCATACGCACCGGCCGCGACAGACGCACGTCGGCCGAGCGCAGGATCATCATCTCGCCCTTGACGCCGCGCAGGCCGGAAAGGTCGGCTTTCGCGCCATAACCGCGGCAATCGATGGTCCAGTCGCAATCGTCGGCCAAGGAGGCGGCCTCGACGCCATATTGGAACGTCGCCTGCGGCTCGGCGGCGAGCCTTCGCGCCAGGGCGTCGAGGGCGTCGCGCGGCGCCAGATGCGCCTCTTCGGCGAAAAAAAGCGCCTGGTCGAAATGGTCCGCGAGATCCGGCTCGATCTCGGCGAGGCGCGCGCGGTCGACGTGTTCGAAATGGCTGGTGCGCTTGGAGAACTGGATCAGTTCGGAGCGGTCGCGCGGCCGCGCCACGACCAGGCTGCCGCGCCGTTCGGCGACCGGAAAGGTTTTGGTCCAGAAATCCAGCGCCTCCTCGCCCAGGCGCGCGACAATCGGCTCGGTCGATTCCGCCTCGCACCAGGGCGCGATCATGCCGCCGGCGTAAAAGGAGCAGCCCTGCCCCGGTCCTTCTTTGCGTTCGACGATTTCGAGCGCGATTTCTTGGCCGGACGCTTTGGCGCGCGCCAGCAGGGCGAATGCGGCGGTGAGGCCGGCCGCGCCGGCGCCGATAATCCTTA
>CAYRNB010000043.1:11056-26724 GCA_964425315.1 uncultured Rhodoblastus sp. | reverse complement strand
ATCTCGACTCGCGCCAGATGGCCGGCGCCTTCAACATGCTGCGCGCGCGCGATCTCATCTGGTCGCGCATGGTCAAATCCTATCTCCTCGGCGAGGAGGAGCAGGCCAATGATCTCATGGCCTGGAACGCCGACGCGACCCGCATGCCCTTCCGCATGCATTCGGAATATCTGCGCAAGCTCTTCCTGCACAACGACCTCGCCAAGGGGAGGTTCAAGGTCGGCGGCGGCAAGGTCGATCTCGCCGCGATCAAGGCGCCGATCATGGCCGTGGGCACCGAAGCCGATCATGTCGCGCCCTGGCGATCGGTCTATAAAATTCTTGGGCTCAATTCGGGCGACGCCACATTCGTGTTAGCCTCGGGCGGCCATAATGGCGGCATTGTCAGCGAGCCCGGGCACCGCCACCGCTCTTATCGCATCGCCCATCGGCCGGCGGGCGAAAAAACGCCAGAATCCACGGATTACATGGAGACGGCCGCGCAATACCAGGGCTCCTGGTGGCCGGCCTACGCCGACTGGCTGGACGGCCATTCCGGCCCCTTCGGCCCGCCGCCGCCCATGGGCGAGGCCCTGTGCGACGCGCCGGGAACCTACGTGCTCGAACATTAAGGAATTCGCCAATGACCGCGCTCGACGCGCCCGCCGCGGCGCCCGCCGCCTCGGCCGATGATTCACTCGTGGAAAACCGCACGTTCGCGGAAATTTCGGTCGGCGACCACGCCAGCGTCACGCGGCGGGCCGCGCGCCGCGACATCGAATTGCTCGCCATCGTCTCCGGCGACGTCAACCCATTGTATTTTAACGCTGATCTCGCAAACAGCAGTCCCTATCACGAGACGGTGGCGCAGGGTCTTTACGGCTCAGCCCTGGTCGCCGGCCTCATCGCGGTCAAATTGCCGGGGCCGGGCGCCATCTGCCTCGGCGAGAACCTTCGCCATCTCCGGCCGGTCGCCCTCGGCGACACGCTCACCGTGACAGTGACGGTTGCGGAGAAGGACGCCGACAAGCCAAACCTGCGGCTCCAATGCCATGCGGTCAACCAGCATGGCGACACGGTTCTGACGGGAACGGCCGACGTGCGCGCGCCGACTGAGAAAATGCGCGCGCCGCGCCCCGACCTGCCCGGCGTGAAGGTGAGCGGCCACGAGCGCTTCCACGCCCTGATGGCGCGGTTGAGCGGCGCGCCGCCGCTCGTTACCGCCATCGCCCACCCATGCGACGCCGCGGCGATCGGCGCGGCGATTGAGGCGGCGGAGGAAGGGATCATCCAACCCATCCTGGTTGGCCCCCGCGCCAAAATTCTCGCCGCGGCCGATGCAGCCAAGGTCGATTGCGCGCCTTACCGCCTGGTGGACGCGCCCCATAGCGTGGCGGCGGCGGCGGCGGCGGTCGATCTTGTCCGCCTCGGCGAGGCGCAGGCGCTGATGAAGGGCTCGCTCCATTCCGACGAGCTTCTGCACGCCGTGCTCGACCCTGAACGGGGCCTGCGCACCGGGCGCCGATTGAGCCATGTCTATCTGATGGATGCGCCGGGCTATCCGCGCCCGCTTCTCATTACCGACGCCGTGGTCAATATCGCTCCCGACCTGCAGGACAAGCGCGACATCATCCAGAACGCGGTGGACCTCGCCCATATTCTCGGCCTCGCCGAGCCGCGGGTGGCTGTGCTTTCGGCGGTCGAAGTGGTCAATCCCAGCCTGCCTTCGACGCTCGACGCCGCCGCTTTGTGCAAAATGGCCGAGCGCGGCCAGATCACGGGCGCCCTGGTCGATGGACCGCTGGCTTTCGACAACGCCATCAGCCCGGCGGCGGCGCGCGAAAAGGGAATCCACGGGCCGGTCGCCGGCCAGGCCGACATTCTCGTCGTGCCCGATCTCGAAGCCGGCAATATGCTGGCCAAGCAATTGACTTTTTTGGCTGGCGCAGACGCCGCCGGCGTGGTGCTGGGCGCTCAAGCGCCGATCATCCTGACCAGCCGCGCCGACAGCGCCCGCACGCGGCTCGCCTCCTGCGCCGTCGCCAACCTGATCGCGCGGGTCGGCGCTCCCGGCGCCGTGCCGTCAAAGGTGAACTCATAGAGCCTAAAGCAAACGCCGCCCGAAAGGGCGGCGCCTATCAAAATTCCAAAGCAACGTGAAGACGATTACGCTGATTTCAGCTTGACCGCCAGGCCGGTGGCGCAAACCCGCTTCAGCGGCGCCGCGCCGGGATATTCGGCGTGCGCCAGCAATTCCTCGCTGTAATCCACGTCCATCAGCGCATCTGCGTCGCAATCCTCGGCGGCGCGCATGAGCTTGTGAAGGGCGCGCAAGCGATAGATTTTTTCGTCGACGATTTCCGCGGCGCCCCGCCAATCGGAGACGGCGCTGATGGTGCCGAGCGGGGTGACGGATTTGCTGTCAATGTCCTTGGAGGTGCCGATGCGCATTGCGACTCTCGCTGGTTTTTTGAGAGACCTGTATGATAAAAGCAGCGCATTCTTTCGGATTCATTAATGGCGCGATTAAGACGCGAATTTGTATTTTGCGATGTTTCTTGGCCCTATTGATTAACGTCTGTTCATCTAGGTGAACAATGCATTAACGAGCCGCGATCGGGACGCTTCCGCCACAGAAAAACCCCGCCCGGAGGGGCGGGGTCGCAATCGGCGCGGGGCTTTCGGCTTATTCCGCCGCGATCTGGACGGCGGGCGCGGCTTCCTTGACCTTGGCGTCCACATGCGGCTCGAAGGCGACGAAATTGTCGCGGAACAATTTTACCAGCTTTTTTGCGGTTTCGTCGAATTCCGCCTTTGACGCCCAGGTCTTCACCGGATTGAGGATATGCGGCTCGACCCCCGGAACCGAGGTCGGCACGGCCAGGCCGAAATAGGGATCGGTGCGGAAATCCGCCCTGTTCAGCGAACCGTCGAGCGCCGCGGCGAGCAGGCGGCGGGTGACGCGGATCGGCATGCGGCGGCCGACCCCGTATTTGCCGCCGGTCCAGCCGGTGTTGACCAGCCAGCAATCGACATGGTGCCTCGCGATGAGGTCGCGCAGCAGATTGCCGTATTCGGACGGGTGGCGCGGCATGAAGGGCGCGCCGAAACAGGTCGAGAAGGTGGCGGAAGGCTCGGTCACCCCCTTTTCGGTGCCCGCCACTTTGGCGGTATAGCCGGACAGGAAGTGATACATGGCCTGCGAAGCGTCGAGCTTGGCGATCGGCGGCAGAACGCCGAAGGCGTCGCAGGTCAGAAGCACGATATTCTTCGGATGGCCGGCGCGGCCGGTGACCGAGGCGTTGGGAATATAGTCGAGCGGATAGGCGACGCGGGTGTTTTCCGTCTTGGTGCCGTCGTCGAAATCCGGAACCCTGGTGTCGGGGTCGAGCACGACATTTTCCATCACCGTGCCGAAACGCTCGGTGGTGGCGTAAATTTCCGGCTCCGCCTCGCGCGACAGCTTGATCGCCTTGGCGTAGCAGCCGCCCTCGAAATTGAACACGCCTTCCTTCGACCAGCCGTGCTCGTCGTCGCCGATCAGCGTGCGCGAACTGTCGGCCGAAAGCGTGGTTTTGCCGGTGCCGGAGAGGCCGAAGAAGATCGCCGCGTCATGGGCGTCGCCGACGTTCGCCGAGCAGTGCATCGGCATCACGCCCTCGGTCGGCAGGATGTAGTTGAGGTAGGTGAAGACCGACTTCTTCATTTCGCCGGCGTAGCTGGTGCCGCCGATGAGCACGATCTTCTTGTCGAAATTGACCGCGATGATGGTCTCGCTGCGGCCGCCGTGGCGCTTGGGATCGGCGCGGAAGGACGGAAAATCGACAATGGTCAGGTCGGCGAAGAGCTGCAGGGTCTCCTCGTCGCTGGGACGGATCAGAAGATTGCGGATGAACAGGGAGTGCCAGGCGTATTCGGTGACGACGCGGGTCTTCACCCGATGCGCCGGGTCGGCGCCGCCGAAAAGATCCTGCACGAACAGGTCCTTGCCTTCGGCGTAGGCGATGAAGTCGGCGAGCAGCGCGTCGAAATTGGCCGGCGTGAGCGCGCCGTTATTGTCCCACCACACATTGTCTTCGGTGGTCTCGTCACGAACGATGAACTTGTCCTTGGCGGAGCGGCCGGTATGGGCGCCGGTCTCGGCGACGATGGCGCCGCCCGCGGCGAGCACGGACTCGTTGCGGCGCAGGGATTCCTCGTAAAGCATCGGCGCGGTGAGATTGTAATGGACGGATCCGAGATTCTTGAAGCCGAAGCTTTCGACCGGAAATTCGGGATTGAATATGCCTAAACAAGCCATG
Organism: uncultured Rhodoblastus sp.; assembly: GCA_964425315.1. Classification (GTDB taxonomy): domain Bacteria; phylum Pseudomonadota; class Alphaproteobacteria; order Rhizobiales; family Beijerinckiaceae; genus Rhodoblastus. The sequence continues at coordinate 22,444 of CAYRNB010000043.1, read as the reverse complement.
GTTTGCTCCCGGATGCGCCGTCCGACCCCGGCGACGGCCCCTCTTCTTTTGACAGTTCCGCGTCCGTTTACGCGCCGGAGCCGGGGCTTGCAAGTCCCAAAAAACGCCGAAGCCCGGAGAAAAAAGGCCCTTTTGCCGGAAAATGGCGTTGATTCAATTGAGAAAAGCTTCCAGAGCGGCGCGCCAATGCGCCGGATCGTCCGCCCTCTGGCCGAATTCAAGCCGGGCGGAAGCCTGCGGCGCGGCAAGGTCGAGACCCTGCGGATCGAGGGCGACCGCGCGCCAATGCCGCATCTTGTCCGCGCCGGCGGCCGCGGCCAAAGCCGCTCGCTTATCCCGCGGATAGAGGTTGATCTCGCCGAGAATCTCCTCCTCGGCCTGGAAAAGGTCTTTGGCTGCGCCGATTGGAGTCAGAATGTCCGCGCCCGCATAATCGGCGGCGCGGGCGAAGCCGCCGTTGAGATGGGCCGCCTCGGGCTCCAGGCGCCAGAAGCCGAAATCGGGGAAATCGGCGTAAAGCGCCGCTTTGGGATGGCGGCGCAAAAATCGCATCCGCGCATGCCGGTCCTCGATCGGCGCGACGCGGCCGACGACCGTCAGGCGCGGATGCGTGAGCGGGTCACCCTTGCCGGTTTCGGCAAGAAGCAGCGAAGCGCGCGGATCGGCGCGCAGATTCTTGGTGTGATGGGCGAGATCGGACAGAAGCAGGATCGGCGCGCCGTCGCCGGCGGTCGCCACATTGGTCAGGGTGGCGAAGGGATAAAGCGTCGCTTGCGCCAAGGTCGCCAAAGCGCCCGCCGGCATGGCCCGCAGCAGCCTCCGCGCCAGCGCGAGCCCGTCGAAACTGTTCTCCGGCAAAGGATCAAAGGGCGAATTTACGGTTTTTTCTGTCTCATTCATGGCGCATTCAGCGGATACGGCGTGAATTCCAGGGTAATCCTATTATATAAACGCGCAGGCGTCGCCCTTTCGCCTCGCCCGCGGGGCAGAATCAAGAGGTCTATCATGCCGACCATCGCGCTTGTCGACGACGATCGCAACATTCTTACTTCCGTTTCAATCGCCCTGGAAGGCGAAGGCTATCGCGTCCAGACCTATAATGACGGCATGGCGGCGCTGGAAGGCTTGCGCAACAACCCGCCCGACATGGCGATCTTCGACATCAAAATGCCGCGCATGGACGGAATGGAGCTTTTGCGGCGCCTGCGCCAGAAATCCGACCTGCCGGTGATCTTCCTCACCTCCAAGGACGAGGAGATCGACGAATTGTTCGGGCTCAAGATGGGCGCCGACGATTTCATCCGCAAGCCCTTCTCCCAGCGCCTGCTGGTCGAGCGCGTCAAGGCGATCCTGCGCCGCTCCAACCCCAAGGAGGCGGCGGCGCAAAAGGAATCGGAAGCGAAAATCCTCGAGCGCGGCCAGCTCAAAATGGACCCCGAGCGCCATTCCTGCACCTGGAAGGGCGAGCCGGTGGTGCTCACCGTCACTGAATTCCTCATTCTTCAGTCGCTCGCCTCGCGGCCCGGCGTGGTCAAGAGCCGCAACTCGCTGATGGACGCGGCCTATGACGACCAAGTCTATGTCGACGACCGCACCATCGACAGCCACATCAAGAGATTGCGCAAGAAATTCAAGCTGGTGGACGACGAATTCGAAATGATCGAAACGCTTTATGGCGTCGGCTATCGCTTCAAGGAGGCGTAAAGGGCCGTCGCGGCGCCGATGAGGGGGTAAAGCAGATCGGGAGCCGGAGTTGGACGAGCGCGTAGGCGCGGATCAAGCGGAAAGAGCCGGCGCGGCGCGGCGCTGGCCATGGACGGCGCGGGCCTCGATTCCAGCGAGCGGCCGTGTCAAAAGGCGCGTCGTCGCCCTGCGCATGTTCTGGCGCGGCGTCACGGCGCGGCTTTCCTCCTCCCTGACGCGGCGAATCATCCTGCTCAATATCGGCGGGCTTTTCGCCCTGCTCGTCGGCTTTCTCTATCTCAACCAATTCCGCGAAGGGTTGATCGACGCCCGCATCCAGAGCCTGCAGACGCAAAGCAGAATCATCGCCGCGGCCATCGCCGCCTCGGCGACGGTCGACAGCGACGCCATCACCATCGACCCGGAAAAGCTGCTGAAGCTCGCGCCCGGTCAATCTTACGGCGTGGACGAGGAATCGGCGCCGGATCTCGAATTTTCCATCAATCCCGACCGCGTCGGGCCGCTGCTGCGCCAGCTGGTCTCGCCCACAAAGACCCGCGCCCGCATCTACGACCGCGACGGCTATCTCCTGCTTGATTCCCGCTCGATCGCGGCGCGCTCCAACATATTGCGCAAAGATCTGCCGCCGCCGGGTCATGAAGAGAGAACGCACTGGCTCGAATGGCTGCGCAATCTCGTCCACGGCCGTTTCAACACGCAGAAACTGCCGCTTTACAAGGATATAGGCGTAGCCAACGGCCGTCTCTATCCGGAAGTGGCCTCCGCCCTCGAAGGGCAGGCGAGATCTTTCGTCCGTGTAAATTCCTCTGGCGAAACGGTGATTTCCGTCGCCGCGCCGATCCAGCGATTCCGCACCGTGCGAGGCGCTCTGCTGCTATCCACGCAGGGCGGCGACATCGACAAAATCATTGCCTCGGAGCGGCGGGCGATCTTCCGCATCTTTCTCGTCTCGGCGGGGGTCATGTTCCTGCTTTCCCTCGCTCTCGCCGGCGCGATCGCGGAACCCATACGCAAATTGGCGGAAGCCGCCGACCGGGTGCGGCGCGGCGTCAAGTCGCGCCAGGAAATCCCAGATTTCAGCGACCGAAACGACGAGATCGGCCATTTGTCCGGCGCGCTTCGCGACATGACCCACGCCCTGTTCAACCGCATGGAGGCGATCGAGCGTTTCGCCGCCGATGTCGCGCATGAACTGAAAAATCCGCTCACTTCGCTGCGCAGCGCCGTCGAAACCCTGCCCATCGCCAAGACCGACGACTCCCGCAAACGCCTGCTCGACGTGATCCAGCATGACGTCCGCCGTCTGGACCGGCTGATTTCCGACATTTCCAACGCCTCCCGGCTCGATGCCGAAATGGCGCGCGACGATGTGGATGTGATCGACGTCGCCCGCCTGCTGCGCGGTCTGGTCGAACTGGCCAATCAGGTCGAAAGGGAGGACAAGGTGAAGGTCGCCTTTACCGTGGAAGGCGACGCGCCGGCATCAAAATGGCGGGCCTATGGTCACGATTCGCGGCTCGGGCAGGTGTTCAACAATCTCATCGACAACGCTCGCACCTTTTCCGAACCGGGCGCAACGGTGCGGGTCTCGCTGCGGCGCGCCCGCGCCGCGCCGCGCGAGGGCGAACCGCAGCGCGACGGTTTCGAAATCATGGTGGACGACGACGGCCCGGGCATTCCCGCCCACGCCTTCGAGCGCATTTTCGAGCGTTTCTACACCGACCGGCCCAACCAGAGTTTTGGCCAGAATTCCGGTCTCGGCCTGTCCATTTCGCGCCAGATCGTCGAGGCCCATGGCGGCTCGATCCGCGCCATGAACCGCACTGGCGCGAACCACGAAGTGCTCGGAGCGCGATTCGTCGTCTTTCTGCCCGCGGCGTGAGCATGATACGGTTTCCGCTTGATCGCTTGGCGATCCGCGGAAACGCCCTGGCGTGAAAATTTCTTGCGGTTGAGGGCGAATTCTCACGCCAATCGGATACGATTTCCACGATGTTCATGGGGAAATCGGATGAGTCGCGCGATGGAGACGAAAGAACAAGATCGGCCAATCCCGATTCACGGCAGCGCCGTCGCTCTCGACGAGACGGGCGTGCTGATTCGCGGCGCCTCCGACAGCGGTAAGTCCAGCCTCGCCTTCGCCCTCGTGGAGGAATGGCGCCGACGCGGTGATTTCGCCAGCCTGGTCGGCGACGACCGCGTCATGGCGCGCCTTGCCGGCGGACGGGCGCTGCTCAGCCCCCACCAGGCCATTCCCGGGCTCGCCGAATGGCGCGGACTCGGCCTGATGGAACAGGATTACGAAAAGGGCGTTGTCCTCGGACTGATCGTCGATCTCGAATCGAGGGAAGACCATAAAAGCGCCCCGCGCCTTCCTGAGAGTCAAGAGTTGCGCGTCGATTTTCTCGGTTTGAAGGACATTCCCCTGTTGCGTCTGCCGGCGCGGGAAACGGAAAGGTCGGTCGCCGCCATCGTGGCGTTTTTGCACACTATTTTGACAAAATGAGGGGATGCGCTCATTTTGCTTGCCAAGTCGAGCGCAAACCTGAAAATGGCCGGTCTAATTCGGCGGTTTCATGTCCGGCCCCTCGCCCCAAGCGACGGCGCGCCGCAACCGCTTGAGGCGCAAGGGTCTTTCGACGCGCGGAAAAGCGCGGTAAGGAGCCTGGGCTTCGGAAGAGGACAGGACGGTAGGCGTCGATGATCGGCATTGTGCTCGTGACCCACGGCCATCTGGCGACCGAATTCCGCGCTGCACTGGAACACGTCTGCGGGCCGCAGTCGCAATTTGCAACCATCACCATCGGCCCCGAAGACGATATGGAAATCCGCCGCAAGGACATTATCGACGCCATAGCGGCGGTGGATTCCGGCGCGGGCGCGGTGGTGCTCACCGACATGTTCGGCGGCACGCCGTCCAATCTCGCCATTTCCGTCATGAACGGCGCCCATGTGGAAGTGGTGGCCGGCGTCAACCTGCCCATGCTGATCAAGCTCGCCTCGGTGCGCGATCTGGCCACCATCGGGCAGGCGGTGACCCAGGCGGCGGAGGCCGGGCGCAAATATATCTATGTCGCCAGCAAGATCTTGTGCGGAAAATGAACGAGTTCGATCGCGCCGCCTCGCCCCAGGATCGAGCGCCGGAGGACCGCGCCTCGGTGAATCACGAGCCTGATGGCGTCGTCTCGCGCGAAATAGAGATCGTCAACCGCAAGGGGCTGCACGCCCGCGCCACCGCCAAATTCGTCCATTGCGTCGAGCAGTTCGACGCCGACGTCACCGTGTCGCGCAATGGCGAAACGGTCGGCGGCCAATCGATCATGGGCATATTGACGCTCGGCGCCGGCATAGGCTCGACCATTGTCGTCTCCGCCAGCGGGCCGCAGGCGCGCCAGGCCATGGAAGCGATAACGACCTTGATCGCCAATCGCTTCGGCGAAGAGGACTGATCTAGAGGTCTCCTCGCGCGCTCTGCGTCAATTTGTCGCAAAGCGCCCCGGGCGACCGCAATGAACGGTCGCACCAAGCCCCGTAAACCATAATCATCAACTTTTTGTTCATACTTGCGGAAATGGCCGCGCTTAGATGCTATAAACGGGCGCATGGCGCGCAATTCGGACAAGCAAAAAACCGCAAAGCGGACAACTCCTTCGCGGACGTGGACGGCGAGATCGCCTTCCGCGGCCAAAACCACGCCAGGAACGGGACATAATATGAAGCCAGCCGTCATTTTGGTGGGCGCCGACAAAGGCGGCGTCGGCAAGACGACCATCGCGCGCGCCCTGCTCGATTATCTGGCCGCCAACAACATTCTCACTCGCGCCTTCGACACCGAATACCCGCGCGGCACGCTGAAGCGCTTCCACGGGCCGGTCACCGAAGTGGTGGACATCAACGAGACCGCCGACCAGATGCGCATTCTCGACACGCTGAATTCGGCCCAGGTCAAGGTGAGCGTCGTCGACACCCGCGCCGGCGCGCTCGGATCCACGCTTGTCGCGTTGCGCGACGTCGGTTTCCTCGACGCGGTCAAGCAGGGCGAGTTCGGCTTCACGCTGTTTCACGTGCTCGGGCCTTCCATCGCCTCGCTGGACGAAATCGCCGAAGTCGCGCCCTTCGTGCAGGACGCCCATTATTTCCTGGTCAAGAACCACATCAATGACACCAATTTTTTCGAATGGGACCCGGTCACCCACCGCAAATATTTCGAAAAGGTCAGCCCGGCGGGCGAGATCACCATCCCGAAGCTCAACGAAATGGCCTATGAGCAGGTCGAAATCTGCGGCGCGCCCTTCTCGACCTTCGTCGCCAACAAGACGGCCAACGGCGATCCGGCGAATCATTCCTTCGTCCTGCGCGGCTATGTCCGCACCTGGCAGGCCCGGATCGCCGAGGAGTTCAACCGCGTCCGGCTCCTCGACCTGCTGGCCGGACGGATTTGACAATTGAACCCGTCGGCGCGCGACGGACCTGACTTGGGCCAGGAGCCTGCGCGCGACGCGGCGACGCCGGCGCCGCTGACTTTCGCCTATATCGCCTGCGCGCCGCATGGGCATGTCGGGACCAGCACGACCGCGCGCCTCTTATCCGATTTTCACCTCGCCACAAGGCGCGATTTCACCGGTTTCGACGCCGATCCCCACGAGCCTGATTACGCGCCGCGCTTTGGCGAAAGGGTAAAGAACGTCGATATCGCCCAGGTTCAGGGGCAGATCGCCCTGATCGACGGACTCCTGGTTCCCGACGGAAAGCCGAAAATCGTCGATTTATGGAGCCGCGCTTACGACCGCTTCTTCCAGCTGATCAAGGAGATCGGCTTTGTCGAGGAGGCGCGCGAAAAGAACGTCGAGCCGGTCTTTCTCTATCACGTGGACGATTCCCACGCTTGCGCCGCCGCCGCCTATCGGCTCGCCGCGCTTTTTCCCGATGTCGAAACCCTGCTCGTCCATAATGCCGGCGTCGCCCCGTTCGGCGAGGCTGAAAACGAAAGGCTCGCCGCCTTTCCGCCGCATCGGCGCATAAGGATCGGCGCGCTCGATCCGCCGCTGCGGCGCGCGCTCGATGCGGCCGACCTGTCGCTTTCCTATTTCTTGATCGATCCGCCGCGCGACATGTCGCTGGTGGTGCGCTCGGGACTAAAGGCCTGGCTCGCGCCGATTTTTTCCCAGTTCCGCAGCCTTGAATTGCGCCATTCGCTCGATTCCGCCGCATTTCTGTTGTGAATTTGCGTTTCTGCTTGCCAAAACTGGACAAATCGCCGGTTGTGTCTGTCGCTGTTTTTGGCATGGTTAATGCTCCATTAAGGCGCGACATTCATTCTGGCCGGACAGCGCCGAGGTCGGAAAGGGCATGTTCGAAAGGCTGCGGCAGTTCATCGAGGAGATAACCGATCCCGATCCCGGGCAGAGGGATTTCGGCGAAGACGACCTGCGCCTCGCCGCCGCCGCGCTGCTCGTCCATGTCGCCGAAGCCGATGGGGACTTCAGCGCGCCGGAGCGCCGCGCGCTTCTGCTCCTGCTGCAGCAAAGGTTCAATCTCGAAGCGGACGCGGCGAAGAAGCTGATTGCGGCGGCGCAAAAAAGCGACCATGAGGCGGTCGATCTTTATCGCTTCACCTCGATCCTCACCCATTCCATGACCCTGCCGGAGCGCCGGCGTCTGATCGAAATGATGTGGACCATCGCCTATGCCGACGGCGACTCCCAGGAATTTGAGGAAAACATCATCTGGCGCGTCTCCGAACTGATCGGCGTGCCCTCGCGCGACCGCATCGCTCTGCGCCGGAAAATCCGGGCTGAAAGCGGCTGCGATCCCGACGCGCGCTCGCCCTGGGACGTCGCGCCGCGGGAGATCGAAGAGGATGAGCGGCCATGACCTCGCCCGCGGCGCCACGCAAGATCATGCTGATCACGGGCGCTTCGAGCGGCATCGGCGCCGATCTCGCGCGCGTGGCGGCGGCAAAGGGCCATGATCTCGCCCTGGTGGCGCGCAACCGCGCCACGCTTGACGCGCTCGCCGACGAACTCGCCGCCCTGCCGGGCGGGATGTCGCGCCCGCTGGTGTTCGATTACGATCTAACCGAGGCCGGCGCCGTCAAAAGCCTGGCCGAGGCCGTGTCGGCGGCGGGCGCAGCGACGGAAATCCTGGTCAACAACGCCGGCTATGGCGTGCTGGGCCCCGCCGTGGACCGCGATCTCGACGAACAGCTCGGCATGATCGACCTCAACATACGCGCGCTCACCGAGTTGAGCCTGACCTTCGCCAAAGACCTCATCGCCGCTAAGGGGCGGCTGCTCAATGTCGCCTCGATCGCCGCCTTCATGCCCGGACCCGGCATGGCGGTCTATTACGCCAGCAAGGCCTATGTTCTGTCCTTCAGCGACGCATTGTCGGCCGAACTGGCCCCGGAGGGAGTGAGCGTCACCACGCTTTGTCCCGGCCCGGTGCCGACCAGCTTCCAGGAGCGGGCGGGGTTCCGCAAGGGAATCCGGAGCATGAAATTCAGCGTCGTCTCTTCGCCAGTCGTGGCGCAGGCGGCCTATGACGGCATGATGGCGCGCAGGCGCCTGGTCACGCCGGGCCTGGCGAACAAATTTTTCGCCTTTACCGCGCCGCTTACGCCGAAACCGGTCATGCTGGCGCTGGTGTCGTCCTTGCAATTGCGCCGCAAGAAATAGGGGGGCGGCGGAAGATGGATATATGCGCCAGTCTCTATGCGCCGCGCCGAAAACCGGCGCTGATCGTGCTGCACGGCGAACAATCGACGCCGGGCCGCATCGGCCGCCTCCTGTGCGAATGCGGCGCGCCGCTCGACATACGCCGCCCCTGCTTCGGCGATCCGCTGCCTGAAAACCTCAGCCGCCATTCCTGCGCCGTCATTTTCGGCGGGCCGATGAGCGCCAATGACGAGCACGACTGGCTGAAGCGGGAAATCGACTGGATCGGCGCGCCCTTGCGCGAAAACAAGCCGTTTCTCGGCATCTGCCTCGGCGCGCAGCTGCTCGCCCGCCATCTCGGCCACAGGGTCGCAACCCATCCGGAAGGGCGGATCGAGGTCGGCTACTATCCCATCCATCCGACCGAGGAAGGCCATTCGGTCTGCGAAAGCCCCTTCCCGAAATGCGTCTATCAATGGCACCGCGAGGGCTTCGACCGGCCGAACGGCGCGGTGCTCTTGGCGGAGGGCGAGGATTTCGAGGCGCAGGCGATCCGGATCGGCGAAAAAGCCTATGGCCTGCAATTCCACCCCGAGGTCACCTACGCCATGATGTGCAAATGGACCGTCATGGCGCTGGAGCGCATGAATCATCCGACCGCGCAGCAGAGGCAGCGCCATCTCGAAGGCTGGTTCCAGCACGACGGCGCGGTGGCGCGCTGGACCAAATCCTTCGTGCGCAACTGGCTGGGTCCCGAGGATCTGGACCGCGCGCAGGCGGCCGAGTGATCAATTGGCCATATCCAGGGCCCAAAAAACCTTGTAGCGCGATTTCGGATTATAGGCGGCGGCGATCCCCATCCGCTTCATGCCGGACGCCAGCAGGTTGGCGTCGTGCGGCGGCGATTTGCGCCAGCCGGCGAAGGCGGAAGCGAAATTGTCGTAGCCGGCCGAAACATTTTCCACCGCCGCCGATTGCGCATAGCCGTCGCGGTCAAGCCTCTGCGTCAGCGAGCCGCGCAGATCGTGGCTGAGCTTGTCGGCGGCGGCCATGGCCTCGGCCTGGCGCCGCGCCTCCGCCATCAGGCCGGGATCGAGCACGACGCCCGCGCGCCCGTTGTCGCGGCGGTAAAGCGAGATCAGGGCGCGAGCCGCCTCGGCGTCGACTTCAGCGCCGGGCGAAGCCATGGATCGGAAATCGGCCGGCGCGGTCGCGACCGTGGGCGCGCGAAAATTTGCAGCGCAGCCGGCAAGCAGAAGGCAGGCGGCGATGGCGAAAGGCGTTTTCTGCAATTTAAGTCCTTGCTGTCCTAAACGCTATTTCGTTTCGTCTTTCTTCCGGTCGGCCAGGCTTCGCGCGAGTATCTCGATCTGATCGGAGTCGAAGGTCACCGGCTGCGGCGGCGACGGCGGCCGCATATTGATTCCCTCCTCGGCGAAACGGCGGAAGATGGCGAAATGCAGGTCGCTCTTCACGTTCACACAGAGGTTCACGTCGTCGAGGAAGCAGACCAGTTCGAATTCCAGCGCCGGCCGGCCAAAATTGACGAACCACACGGTTGGGGCGGGATATTTCGCCACATCCCGATGCGACTTGGCGACCTCGATCAGAATGTTGCGCACCTTTTCCGGGTCGGCGTCCCAGACCGTTGGAATCGTCAGTTTGATCCGGCCAATCCGATCTCCGCGCACCCAGTTCTTCACGACCTGGGTGACCATATTGCCGTTCGGCACGATCATGGTGGCGCGATCGAAAGTTTCGATTTCGGTCGCCCGCACATTGATGCGGCGAACGTAGCCTTCGTCTTCGCCGATGACGATCCAGTCGCCGACCCTGATCGAGCGCTCCCAAAGGATGATGAGGCCGGAAACGAAATTATTGACCACGGATTGCAGGCCGAGGCCGACGCCAACCGACAGGGCGCCGGCGACGAGAGCCAGCTTTTCGGTATTGAAGCCGAGATAGGCGAAAGCGAAGGCGAGCGAGGCGATGACGCCGATATAGCCGACGCTGGCGGCGATCGCGGCGCGCAGGCCGCCGTCGAGTTTGGTGAGTGGCAGGTAGCGATTTTCCAGCCAGTTTTTCGTCACCTGGGTCAAGCCGTAGCCGGCGGCGAAAAACAGCAGCGCTACGGTCAGGCTGGAAAGAGAAATGGTGACGCCGCCGATTTCCACGCCGAAAAAGGCGGATTTCATCCAGCCAAACATGCCCTGCGATTGCAGGCCCCAAGGCGCCAAAACCAGAAGGACGGCGGCGACGGCCAAGGCGGTGACGACGAGGGCGCTGAGCAGGGCGCCGATCTGCGCCAGGCTTTCGCGCCTCATGCCGAGGCTGGCCATCAGCCCGCGGCCGAAGCGCGAATGGGGACGAAAGACTTGCTCCGTCCCGGCGCCGACCAGTTTGGTCAGCAGGAAAAGCAGGGCCCCGATCAGGGCGATCCAGGCGATCTGATCGACGATAAAGGCGGAAAGCGCGACATAGCCAAGAAGATCGCTGGCGATCACCGCGAAAGTGGCGGTCCAGGCGGCGAAACGGATCGGCGGCCACCAGGGGCTTTCATCGACAAGATGAGCCGGTCGCTCGCCCCCCGATTCCTCCTCACCCTCGGGGCCGCCAACGATACCGTAAAGCGCACGCGCCAGCGCCAGAGCGACCAGAAAGGCATAGGCGCCGCGGACCGCCACCGTGGCTTGCAGGGACGCGCCGACCACTTCGTTCATCGCCTCGACGATCTTGCCGAGCGTGATCAGCACGGCGAGAACGATCGTCAGGCGCATCAACCTTTGCGCGACCTTGTCGGTGAGGTCGACGGGCCGCCAGGCCGGCCGCCGCGGCGCGAGAACGGCGACGCCGAGGCCCACGGCGAGAGCGCAGCGCACGACCCCCCAAAACAGCGCCGGGCCCAGAGCCCGCAACTGATGGTCGCTGAAGCCGAACCACCCGGCCATAAGATAAAGGGCGCCTGCGGCCGCAATCGGCACGGAAGACAGCGAGAGGGCCGTCCACAAAGCGGTCGCGGCCTTGAGCA
>CAYRNB010000043.1:0-10956 GCA_964425315.1 uncultured Rhodoblastus sp. | reverse complement strand
CGCGGCGGCGGTCGACAATGTGAGCGGCCATTTGCCCGGCGCGCAATTGCAGCACTTTGGCGCGTTTGAACAGATCGTCTTCGGCGCCGTAAAGCCGGGTCTGCTCGGCGCGCTCCCGGGTCACGGCCGGATCTTCCGGCGCCGGCGGCGGACTGGCCTTGGGATTGGGCGGCGGCCCGAGCTGGTCGAGACGCGCCTTGAGCGCCGCCAGCCTCGGCGCGATTTTCGCGATGACTTTTTGGATTTTCGCGAGCAGCGGACCGATCTTATCCGCCTCGTCGGAGAGCTGGTCGTCGCTGAGATTGTGATTTTCCAGAACCGTTTCGATCCGGTCGAGGCCCTGTTTGGCGGCGTCGAGTTGCGCCAACTCTTCGTGATCATGCTCAACCGCGACCGGCGACGCTTTGGCGGCCGGCGGCGCTGCGGCGGGCGCGGCCTTCGGCGTGGACGGCTGCGCCTGCGCTGGAGCGGGCGCAGCTTTCGGCGCGGCCGGCTGAGCCGGCGCGGCGCTCGCCAGCAGCAGGGAGGCGAAAGCGAGCGTCGCCAGTCGCAGAATCATGGCGCGGGTTTTGGGGCGCGTCACAAGCGGCTCCGTTTCGGTTCAGTCCGGCAGGAACGGCCCAATTCGGCCGAAATGATGACCGTCATTCCGGGCTTTCCCCCTCGCCCGCCGAATCGGCGTAGTCGTGGCGGCGTCCCCGCCAGTCGGCGATGCGCCAGCCCTCGCCGCGGCGCTCGGCATAAGTCGGACCCACCGGCGCCTTGCCGAAACCGCCGGGAATATCGAGGACGAATTGCGGCTGGCACAGTCCGGAAAGCCGCCCGAGCAGCGCGCGGACAAGCTTTTGGCCTTCGGCGAGCGGAAGGCGCAAATGCGACGTGCCGGGCGCAAGGTCGCCGTGATGGAGATAATAGGGCTTGATCCGCATTTCGACAAAAGCGCGCATCAGCGCGGCCAGGGTTTCGACATCGTCGTTGACGCCGCGCAGGAGCACGGTCTGGCTGACCATGACGATCCCGGAATCGACGAGGCGCGCGCAGGCCGCGCGCGCTTCCGGCGTCAGTTCGCGCACGTGATTGGCGTGCAGCGCCACATAGACGGTCTTGCCGCTCGCTTTGAGCGCCGCGATCAGTTCGGGCGTGATCCGCTCCGGGGCGAGCGCCGGAACGCGCGAGTGAAAACGCACGATTTTGATATGGCCGATCGCGCGCAAGCGGCGCGACAAATCGGCGAGACGGCGCGGCGAGACCGCGAGCGGATCGCCGCCGGTGACGATCACTTCCCAGATTTCCTCGTGCGCCGCGAGATAGGCGTAAGCCGCCTCCAGCGCCTCCGGGGCCAACAGGCCGTCGGAGCCAACGCCGATGCGGGCGCGGCGGAAACAGAAGCGGCAATAGACCGGGCAGAGGCTGGTCAGTTTCAACAGGGCGCGGTCGGGATAGCGGTGGATCAGCCCCGCCGCCGCCTCATGGGCGTCGTCGCCGATCGGGTCGGCGCGCTCCTGCGGCAGAACCCGCAACTCTTCCGCCGAGGGCAGGAATTGCCGGCCGATCGGGTCGTCGCGCCGCTCGATCATGGCGACGACATTGGCCGGCACGGCGACGCTGTAGCGCGCCGCTACTTCCGCGAGAGCGCCCGACTCTTCCGGCGCGGCCAGGCCGGCGGCGATCAGTTCGTCCGGCCGCGTCAGGGTTTTTTCCTTGCGAAAGGTCTCGTTCATGTCGCCGCCACAGGCGCCCAGAGGACGTCCTCGATATGGGCCGCGCCCGTCGCCAGCATGACCAGCCGGTCCAGGCCGAGCGCGACGCCGCTCGCCGGCGGCATGAAGGCGAGCGCGTCGAGAAAATCCTCGTCGATCGGATAGGATTGGCCGTAGATTTTTTCGCGCTCTTCCATATCGGCCTCGAAACGCCGGCGCTGTTCAGCTGGATCGGTCAGTTCGCCGAAAGCGTTGGCAAGCTCAACGCCGCAGGCGAAAAACTCGAAACGCTCGGCAAGTCGCTGATCCTCGGGCTTGCGCCGCGCCAGCGCCGCCTCGCTGGCGGGATAGTCGATCAGCACGGTCGCACGATCCCGGCCGAGGTTTTTCTCGATCCGGTCCGACATTATCTTGCTGAAGAGATCCGACCAATGGTCGTCGGCGCTGACCCTTATGCCCAAGCGCGCCGCCTGCGCCGCCAAAGCGTCGCGATCGTCCAGAACGGCCAGAAGGTCGACGCCGGCGTAAGCTTCGAAAGCCTCGGCGACGGTGACGATCTGCGGCGCAAGAAACGGATTTGCGCGCAAATCGCCGAAACGAAGCGTCGTCCCTTGGGCGGCCTCGGCGGCGATTTTCAGCACGGAAGCGCAATCGTCGATCAGTTGCGTATAGGGCGCTTCGGCGCGATACCATTCCAGCATGGCGAATTCGGGATGATGCAGCCGCGACCTTTCGCCGTTGCGGAAGACATGGGCCAGGGAAAAAATCCGTCTTTCTCCCGCCGCCAGCAATTTCTTGCAGTCGAATTCCGGCGAAGAATGGAGATAGAGCGGCGCCGGCGGCCGGCCGGGCGGACAGAATTGCGTGGCGAAACCGGCGATATGGGTCTCGTTTCCCGGCGAGATTTGCAACGCGGACGGCTCGATCTCGACAAAGCCCTCCCGCGCGAAAAAGCCGCGCAGGGCGTGGATGATTCGCGCCCGCGCCATCAGGCGGGGCCGCTTCTCGGCGTAACGTTCGGGCGCCCAGAAGGGATTCGCTCGCGGCATCGGGCCATTCCGCAGGTCTGCGAGACAAAAAACTGGCTTTGCGGCGCGTGATCGGTATAGAACTCGCCGCAGTTCACAAAAAAGGTCCATAGACCCGACGGCCCGTCCCTTCAACCTCGACGGGCGTCGCGCCAGGGAAATCAGACGTGAGAGTGATCGCCAGCTCCGTCCGCAAGGGCAATATTCTCGAGCACGACGACGGACAGCTTTATGTCGTGCTGAGCGCCGAGAGCTTCTTCCCCGGCAAGGGCACGCCGACGACCCAGATCGACATGCGCCGGCTTTCGGATGGCACCAAGACCTCGGTGCGCTACAAGACGACGGAGCAGGTCGAACGCGCCCATGTCGAGGACACGAATTTCTCCTATCTCTATGAGGATACCGACGGCTACACCTTCATGAACGACGACAATTATGAGCAGGTGATCGTTCCGAAGGACGTGATCGGCGATCAGGCCGCCTATCTGCAGGAAGGCATGAAATGCGTCCTGTCGATCTTCAACGGCCAGGCGGTGGCGATCCAGCTGCCGGCCCGCGTCACGCTTGAAGTGGTCGAGACCGAACCGGTGGTGAAGGGACAGACAGCCTCCTCCTCTTACAAGCCGGCCATCATGAACAATGGCTTGCGGGTCATGGTTCCCCCCCATATCGGCGTTGGCGCGCGCATCGTCGTCCTCACCCAGGACAACACTTATGTGGAGCGCGCCAAGGACTGAAGCTTTCCGCTATCAAAGACCCGAAAAGCAAAACGGCCGGTTTTCCGGCCGTTTTTTTGCTGGTCACCAAGACCCGGTGGGATAACCTGGCAAATAACCTGGCAAGTCGAAAGGTCCGGGAACGAGCCCGGCGCCGAACAGGTCGTTGCGAAAAGTCCCGCCCGGCGTCCGCACGAAATAGGTGTTGTCGACCATATAGCGGTTCTGGCTGCCGACCGGGACGACATTGCCCGGATCGAGGAAGCTTCGCTTGTGTACGGTAATTTCATGCTGAGGGTAATAAGCATGGCGCGCATGATGGTGATGGCGCGGCGAATGAGCCTGGGCGCTGGCAAACGTCAATGCGCCGGCGGCGATCGCGAGAGCGAAAAAACTGAGACTGCGCATGATTGGCTCCCGATACTGACGAATCATCTTAGCCCATCGCGGCGGCGAGCGATAGCTCGTTGCGTATTCAACCAAAACGTTTGGTTGGCGGATCGTTCAACCGGCCTCGCGTCTCGCGAATAGCGCGTGCTCATCGCCTGAGCAGGCGCGCATCGCATTGGGGCGCGCGCCGCGCCTCCGCGGCGCCAAAAAAATCGCGCAAAGGCCGATCGTCGCCGGCGGCGATCAGATCGAGCCGATCGATCAGGCATGCGAGTCGCGGCGCGCTCATCTCCTCCCTGGCCGCGGCGCAGGCGAAACCGGTGAACGTCAGTCCCGGCTTATCCCGGTTCAGGCGAAAGCCGCGACAATTTTCGCGCTTGAGACTCGCGCCCGATAAAGTCAAAGCCGCGGTCTGCAAATCGCCGAAACGCGATTTCTGGGGCTCAGCGACATCGGCCCGCAGGACGCTGAGATCGAGCGGCGCGGCGCGGCGCGCCATCGCGACAAAGAAACTCGACGGCGCGATCTTTTGCGCGCGATGCCGGTAGATGACGAGCCGCAGGAACAGATTTTTCGGGGAAGCGAACTGGCCGAAGGTCAGAATATCCTCGCGGCCGTCGTTCGCGATATTTCGTCGCGCCGCATAGACGAGTTTCTCATGCGCCAGTTGCGGCGCCGGCAGATCATAGACCGCGTAAGGATGGTAGATTTCACGCCAGACCGGCTCGGGCGGCGGCGCCGCCGCGGTCGCGCCGGTCGGACCCGCCGTCATCGGCCATTGCGCGAGAAAGCCGATCGCCGCCAGCAGAAGCAGACCAACCACCGCGAGTTTGATCGCCGGCTCGCCCAGGGCCAGAAGAGCGCGGCCCAGAGGGCGCAGGACGATCCCAGCGCCCTTCGCCAAAAAACCGAGCCTTTGGGATTGCGGCGCGCGAGGCTGAAAAAAATCCCGGCTGATCTCGGTTTCGAGATCGTCGTCCCATGCCGCGGCCTCGAGCGAGGGAGGCTCCTTGCGACGGCGTGCGCGCGCATTCAAAACCGCGGCCATATAGGCGCAATAAGCCCATTCCGCCGCCAGGCGATCACGTAGGAGACCCCAGATGATCGCCACGAGAGCAAGTGAGGAGATTTTCTTCTTTTGCGCCCGATAAATCTTCGGCGCGCGCCGGACGCGCGGATCGCCGTCGGAAGCATAGGCGCGGAAATCGCTGTCGCCGTGAGAAGCCCTGCTCGACATCGCCCAACCTCGCGCCTTCCAGATGGCGCGAATTTGAGCTTGTTTTGCGAGTCTTCGGTTACCGGCCGGGATGCTTTTCGATTAAGGATGAATCGAAGGTTACGACGAGCTCGCCGGCGTTAACGCCGACAGCGAGGCCGGTCAGAAGCCGGCCGGCGGGAAGCTCCGGCGTCCGCACGGGAGTGAAATCGTCGGCCCGCCCCAGGCCGGCGCGCTCGGTCAAGATACGCAGGCGACGCCCGACCTGCGCCCGCAGATGATCCTGCAGGGCCTTTTCGCCGGCGGCGCGCAGGGCGGCGGCGCGCGCCTTGACGACGTCCGCCGGCGGGCGCGGCATGCGCGCCGCCGGCGTTCCCGGCCGCGGTGAAAAGGGAAAGACGTGCAGGAAGACGAGACCGCAATCCTCTATGAGCGCGAGGCTGTGCGCCGCCATCGCATCGTCCTCGGTGGGAAAGCCGGCGATGAGATCGGCGCCGAAGGCCATATCCGGACGCAGCCGGCGCAGATTGGCGCAGAATTCGACGCTATCCTTGCGCGAATGCCGCCGCTTCATCCGCTTGAGGATCAAATCGTCACCGGCCTGCAGCGACAGATGCAGATAGGGCGCGAGCCGCTCTTCTTCGGCGAAGGCGGCGATGAGATCGGGGTCGGCCTCGATGCAATCAACCGAGGACAGGCGCAGGCGGGGAAGCTCGGGAATTTCGCGCAACAGCCGGCGCACGAGCCAACCCAGTTTCGGCGCGCCCGGCAAATCCGTCCCCCATGAGGTAAGATCGACGCCGGTCAGCACCAGTTCCTTGTGGCCGGTCTCGACGAATTTGCGCGCCTGGGCGACGACGCGCTCGGCCGGAACCGAGCGCGACGGCCCGCGGCCCGCCGGAATGA
The DNA here is from genome assembly GCA_964425315.1 of uncultured Rhodoblastus sp. GTDB lineage: Bacteria > Pseudomonadota > Alphaproteobacteria > Rhizobiales > Beijerinckiaceae > Rhodoblastus. Next base: position 5,000 of record CAYRNB010000043.1, on the reverse strand, counting down.
CGCAGAAGGTGCAGGAATGATCGCAGCCGTTCTGAACGGCGAGAAAAGCGCGGGTGTGGCCTTCGATCGAAGCCAGCAGGGGCGCGGAGGCGGGGTCGCGGGGGCGCGGCTGGTCGGCCGGACCGACCCTCACCCGGGCGTCGAAACGCGTCCAGCTCGCGGCGCGGGTCTTTTCGTCATTGCCCATGACATGCGCGACTTCCGGCATACGAGCGAATTTTTCCGCCTCGATCTGCGCGGCGCAGCCGGTGACGACGATGCGCGCCTCGGGGCGCTGGCGCTTCAAGCGGCGGATCGCCTGGCGCGCCTGGCGCGCCGCCTCCGCCGTCACCGCGCAAGTGTTGACGACGACAAGGTCGGCAGCCGCGCCGCCGCGCGCCGCCAATTGCCGGATCGTCTGCGATTCGACGCTATTGAGGCGGCAGCCGAAAGTGACGACTTCGACGCGATTCCTCTCCGGCGCCGCGCTCATGGCGCCGCCGCAAAAATGGAAGCGTCGATCCTGCGCGCGAATTCCAATTCGACCGGGCCGGTCAATTCGACGGAATCGTCCGACTCGCGCCAATGGACGCCAAGTATCCCCCCCGGCAGCAGGATCTTCGCCCGCCGTCCGGTGAGGCCGGCGCGCGCGGCGGCGACCAGAGTCGCGCAGGCGGCCGTGCCGCAGGCGAGCGTCAGGCCCGTCCCACGCTCCCAGACTTTGAGCCGCACTTCATCGGGCGAGACAACTTGCGCCAGCGAAATATTGGCGCGCTCCGGAAAGATCGGGTCGTGTTCGAGAACCGGGCCGATGGCGGCGAGATCGAATTTTTCCGCATCGGCGACAAAAAAAACCGCGTGCGGATTTCCCATGGAGACGCAGGCGGCCGGCGGCAGGCCGAACTGGCCGAGATCGACGGCCCGCGTATCCGCAACCGCGCGCGCCAAGGGTATGTCGCGCCAGTCGAAACGCGGCCGTCCCATATCGACCGTATAAGACAAAGGCCCCTCTCGCCGGGCGAAAAGCGCGCCGGCGGCGGTGGCGAAACGGAAATCCGTCGCGCCGGTTTTTTCCGCCAGATAATGGGCGACGCAGCGCGTGCCATTGCCGCAGGCGGAAGAAAGCGAGCCATCCTGATTAAAAATGGTCAGATAGGCGTCCTCGCCGTCGCGCGGATCGGCGAGCACCATCAATTGGTCGTAGGCGAGCCCCGGAGCGCGATTGAGCGCGCGCGCGTCGTCCGGCGTCGCCTCAAGGCCGCTCCCGCGCAAATCGAGCACGAGAATGGCGTTGCCGGCGCCGTTCATCTTGAGAATTTCCCTTCCCGCCAGCGCGGAGCGCGACAGGTCGGGCGTCGCCGCAGGGCGGGCTGTTTGCGCCTCGGTCAAGAGTCTTTACCGTTGAAGAAACGCCGCGTTCATTTCGGATTCAGGCGTTATATAGGAGAAATAAGGGCCAGAAGCCATATGGAAGGCTTCGTGGCGGCGCTACAATAGACGTCGAACCTACAATAGATCGGATGGCGCCGCTTTGTCGGCGGCGCGGGGATGGAGCGTTCATTCATGCGGATAGGCGGAGCTTTGGCGAAGCGCGGCGGTTTTCTTGTGCCGGTTCTGCTCCTGGCCCTTGTCGCCGCTCCCCTTCTCGTCCTCGCCCAGGCCGGACCAGCCCCCGCCCCGCAGGCCGCTCCGGCCCCGCAGGCTCAAACGCCCAAGGCCGAGCCGCCGCAACAAGCGCCGCAGGCCGGAATCAACGCCAAAATGGTCGTGGTTCCGGCGCATATCGTCATCGAGACGCATGGCGCCGCCAAATGGGAGGAAGGCTACGCCAAAATCGTCGCGTCAATCGACAAATTGCGCGCCGCGACGGACAAGGCCAACTTGAAAGTGGTCGGACGGCCGCTCGTCGCCTTTACCGAGACGAATGACGCCGGCTTCAAATTCAAGGCCATGTTGCCGGTCGACGCATCCGCCAACGCCAAATTCGATTTCGGTCCCGGCGTCGCCCTCGGTCAGGCGCCGAGCGGCAAGGCGGTCGAATTCCACCACACCGGGCCCTATGACGACATCGATTCGACTTATGAGGCCATCACCGCTTATCTCGAGCAAAAACGCTTGGAGGCGCGCGACTTTTTCGTCGAACAATATTTGAACGACGCCAAGGATGCGAAGGACAAGACGCTGCAGGTCGACATTTACGTCTTCCTGAAGTGAGCCGCGTTCCGGCTTTCGCCGCCGCGGTCACAAAGCCTTGCGCAGCGCGGCGACGATGGCGTCGCCCATGGCCGCGGTCGAAATGGACGACGGCGCGTCGCCCTTGATGTCGACGGTGCGCAAGCCGGCGGCGAGGACGTCGGCGATGGCTTTCTCGATCCGGTCCGCCGCCTCACCGAGACCGAAGGAATAGCGCAAAGCCATGCCGAACGAGCCGATCATGGCGATCGGATTGGCGATTCCCTTGCCGGCGATATCGGGCGCGGAGCCGTGCACCGGCTCGTACATGGCCTTGCGCTTGCCGTTTGCGTCGGCCTCGCCGAGCGCGGCGGAGGGCAGCATGCCGAGCGAGCCGGTAAGCATGGAGGCGACGTCCGACAGCATGTCGCCGAAAAGATTGTCGGTGACGATCACGTCGAACTGTTTCGGCCAGCGCACCAGTTGCATGCCGAGCGCGTCGGCGAGCATGTGGTCGAGATTGACGTCCGCATAGGATTTTTTGTGCAGGTCGGTGACGACTTCCTTCCACAGCACGCCGGATTTCATCACGTTGTGTTTTTCCGAGGACGTGACCTTGTTTGCGCGCTTGCGCGCCAGTTCGAAGGCGACCGCGGCGATGCGCTCGATCTCGTAGGTGTCATAGACCTGGGTGTCGATGGCGCGCTTCTGGCCATTGCCGAGATCGATGATCTCCTTGGGCTCGCCGAAATAGACGCCGCCGGTGAGTTCGCGCACGATCATAATGTCGAGGCCCTCGACGATCTCGCGTTTCAAGGAGGAGGCGTCGGCGAGCGCCGGATAGCAGATCGCCGGGCGCAGATTGGCGAAAAGCCCCAGATCCTTGCGCAGTCGCAACAAGCCGGCTTCCGGGCGCACGTCATAGGGAACGTCGGCCCATTTCGGCCCACCGACGGCGGCGAGCAGCACGGCGTCGGCTTCCTGCGCCCGCGCCATGTCCTCTTCCGAAATCGCCTTGCCATGGACGTCGAAGGCGGCGCCGCCGACGAGGCCCTTTTCGAATTCGAAAGAGGCGAGCCCCGCCTCGGCGATGGCGTGCGCGACCTTTTCCGCTTCGGCCGTGATTTCGGGGCCAATGCCGTCGCCCGGCAGCAGGAAGATCTTGTAACTCGCCATCTCTCGCCTCGATTTCTCGCTTCGACTGCAGGATTTTGCGCCTTGCTAAACGGGGCGAGGAGGATTGGCAAGGATTAGAAGCTGTAGCGCACGCCCGCCGTCGGAGCCCAATTGGCGTAATAGTTGAAGCCGCTCGCCAGGCCCCCTTCGACATTGGAGACTTCCACGCCGCCGTAAGCGTCGAACCTTTTCGTGAAATGGTAATCGACATAGACCGAGCCGGCGTAGAGATCGCCCGCGCATTGCGGGGCCTTGCCCCTTTGCGTCTTGGCGGAACAGGTCGCGTTCTGGGCCGCCGCCCCGTATTGGTTCTGGCCGGTGTGATAAAGGGAGAAAGCGATTTCGGTCCTCGGATCGTAGGCGTATCTGACGCCCGTCCATTCCGTCTGCAAGATTTTGGCGTGGGGATAAGCGAAATTGTTGACCGTGCTGAGCCTGTAGCCGCCCTGGTCGTTGGTCGCGCCTATGCCGAGATTGTCGTGCGGATTGGTCGCCTGCTCGAAATCGTAGCCGGCGAAGAATTTGAACTGCTCCCAGGCGTATTTCGCCGCGACCGCCGCGCCCTGATCGTCGGAAATATTGGCCTGCAGGGTTCCGGCGTTGCTGGCGGTCGTCGAAGCCGTGACCGCGCCTGCATTGCTGGTGAACAGGCTCGCGCCGGCAAGCTGCGCCGCGCTCAGCGGCGCATTGCCGCCGGCGATCACCACGGCCTGGTGGAACACGCCATAAACCGCGTCGATGTCGAAAGCGCCAAAAGTCGCGCCGATATCGAACTGATAGGCGTCGTTATGCGGCGCATAGCAGACCTGTGGCGTCGGCGCGTTCGGCGTTGCGACGTAATTGCAGCCGCCATTGCCGTCGGCGAATTTATACATGGCGCCGAAGCGCGCCGGTCCGTACGCGATTTTGTATTTGAGCGAATCGTCCCAGCGGGCGTCTTCGGTCGCGCCGAGGCCGGCGAGAAGCTGGCCGTTGAAGCCGATGGGGGAAAAGGCGTAGGCGGCGCCGGCGGGATCGTAAGCGCCCACCATATCGGTGGTGAAGCTGCGGTGGCGTCCGAAGGTCAGCTGGCCGAATTCCAGCGAATGGAGGCCGACGAAAAGCTGGTCGTTAAAAGCCTGGCCGCCGCGCCCGCCGTCGCCGCTGAAGGAGTAGGCGCTGCGCGGCAGGCCCTGGTTGTCCACCAGGGTTCCCGGCATATCGGCCAATTGCCCCGATTGCGGATTGATCCCGGTCGAGGCCAGGAAGACGCCGCTGAGGCCGGGCAGGATTTCATGCTCGCCCTTGATCCCCAAACTCGTCTGCGAAAGATTGTTCTGCGCGATGCCGAAACGCGGACCGCGCGTGTATTTGTTGATCAGCGATTGGCCTTCATAGTTCTTGCCGTTTTCCGGCAGGCCATGGCTGACCCAGCCGAGGCCGGCGTCGAACGTTCCAAACAGAGTGATGCCGTTCCAGGTCAGCGGGCCGTCTCCGTCGAGGATCTCCGCCGGCCCTTTCGTCACCATGCCGAGGAAGGACTGAGGATTGGGCGACGGAGCTGCGCGCAGGGCCGCGACATGCCCCCGGCGCACTTTCTTCTCGTCGGCCGCCTGGCGCTTTTCCAGCTTGGCGATGCGTTTCGCCAGCGCCGCATTCTGCTTTTCCAGCGCCGCCGCCTGCGCCTTGAGATC
>CAYRNB010000042.1:2760-26909 GCA_964425315.1 uncultured Rhodoblastus sp. | reverse complement strand
AGGCGGTGGGCGCGCCGGCGTCAGGCCGTCGGGCGCAATTCGAAACCTTCTCGGGATAGCGTCTCGGCCGGTTCGACGAAGCGCAGATCGGCGACGAAACTCGACGGCGGCCCCTGGCGCATTCGATCGAGCAGGGCCTCGACATCCGCCGCCGCCCCACAAAGAAAAGCTTCAACGCTGCCGTCGCGCCGGTTGCGCGCCCAGCCGGAAACCTGAAGCCGCATAGCCCAATGGTGGAGAAAGGCGCGATAGCCCACGCCCTGCACGCGGCCCTCGACAAAGACATGGCGAATATGCAATGCGCCCCCGACAACAAATGGCGGCCCCGCGGGCGCGGGACCGCCTGAAAGACGCGTTTTTCGGCGTCACTCCGCCGGTTCGACCGATTTCGCCGCGTCGCGGGCCTTTTCGCCGCGCAGCGGCTCCTGGGTGGCGACGAGGCTCGCCAGCACGCCGGACCCCAGCCGATGCAGCGGCACGGCGCGTCCATTGGCGAATTTCACGCCGTCGTGATGAAGCCCTTCCTCCAGGCGGGTGAAAACCACTTCCTCCATGGCCTGCACACCGATCGTTTCCTGCAGTTCGGAGGGAATGTTCTCCAGCATCAGGCGCGTGTCGTAAGTTACGCAGACCGCCGTCTCGCAATCGCCTGGCGACGCCAGGCCGATTGAGCCGCTCGAGAACCGGGTCGTGACGTATACCTCGGCTTCGCGCGCCGGACGGGACGCATAGATTTCGAGAGAATAGTCGCACATGGCCTTGCTCCATTGTCCTGAGCACTGCCCCGTTCCCCACGACATCGGCTTCGACGACAAGCGCGATGCGCACTTCATTCTTGGACGGCGCTCGGACGAGGCGCAACGGGCCGCCGCCTTTATCGAGCAAACTAACAAACGAGTGCGGCGAAAGTTTCATCGCCGTCGGTCAAGGCTGCGAATGTTTCAATGGGCCATGAAAATCGGCATGCGCGACAGGGCCAGCGCGCGGCGCGTGGCGCCGCCCAAAATCAGTTCGGTCAGCCGCCCGTGGCCGAATCCGCCCATAACGAGATAATCGGCGCCGATTTCCCTGGCGTGGCGCAGCAGGGTGGCTCCGACGTCCCCGCCGGAGGGCAGTTCGGTCAAATTCGCCTCGATTCCATGCCGCGCCAGATGGCGCGCGATATTGAAGCCGGGCAAAGCGGGCGCCTTGTCCGGCTCGCCGCAAACGCAAACCACTTCGACGCTTTGGGCAAGCGCAAGCAGCGGCAGGGATTCGGCCAGCGCTCGGGCCGCCTGGGCGCCGGCGTCCCAGCAGACCATGGCCTTATCCAGTTTCGCCGGCCCTTTGCAGTCGGGCGGCGTCACGAAGATGGGGCGGCCTGAGTCGAAAAGCGCGCTCGACAGCATGAGTTCGCACGTCTGCCCAGGCTCGGTCTGGCGCTGCAAAACCACCGTCAGATCGAAATGCCGGGCGAGATGGGCGAAATCGTCGCGCGCCTTGGCCTGGAAGGACTTGATGACCACCAGTTCGCTCGCAACCGTGGGCGGCAGGCCCGCCTTGAATTTCTCGTAGGCCTCTTCCATGGCCTCACGGCGCTTGCGGTCGATTTCGGCCAGGATGTCGATGCCGCCCAGGTCCCCGGAAGGTGTGAAAATGCCCATTTCCGTGGCGTTCGGCGGAATTTCGGTGACGACGACCGCCGCCGTCAGATGCGCCTCCAGCCTTTCGGCGAGCGACGCCGCGAATTCGTTGGCCGCCTGCGCGGTTTCGCCGGCGTCGAGATGTAGAAGAATGTCTTTTATCGCCACGGCTTCCCCCCGGAGGTCATCGACCTCGCCGCTCTTCCCTATGTCGCAAGGTTAGCGCAGCGCAGGGCGCAAAGCCATCGTCGTTCCGCGTCGGTGCGGGCGCTTTTTTGTGCTTTCAACCGTCGAGGAAAGCCGCCTGCGCCTCTTCCGCCAGCAGAGAGCCCTGACCCTGGTAGCGCGGCGAATAATGCAGGGTTGTCAGTCGCTTGACCCCAGAGAGGCGGGCGATGAGCCCGGCCTGGCGCGCGGTGAGATGGCGGCGGGCCGCGGCGACGGCGGCGTCGGCGTCGAGAAAGGTCGCTTCGATGAAAAGCGCGTCGGCGTCCCGGGCCAGGGCGACGATTTTTTCGCGATTCGCCGCCGTAAAGGCGCAATCGACGACATAGGCGATTTTTCTCCCGCGCGTCGCGCGCATGATCTCCTGCTTGAGCCGCCCGAGCGGCAGGGTAGGAGGATTTCCGGCGGCCGAATCGCGCCAGGAAACGGCGATCGGCGCATCATCGGCGGCGCCGCGGAGAATGGCGTCCTTGAAGGCGCGCAGCCAGGGCCCGACGACAAGCCCTAAGGCCTCGACCTTGTTGCGCCAGACATTGATCTGCATGCGCTCTTCGAGGGCGAAGGCGAGGACCGGCACGCCATGATCGAGCGTCGCCGCCCGGACCTGGAAATCCGGCTCCTTGAGCAGCAGGCCGTCTTCGCAGGGACGGCTTTCGCCGGGGACGCGCGAAAAACGCGACCGTCCGGCGAAATAAGCGGTATTCAGGCGGCCGTCGTCGTCCAGTTCGACCGCCTTGATGGTGAGCTCGCCGTCATAGCCTTCGATCAGGTTCCAGGTATAGGCCCGGAGCTTGTGCTCGACGGCGTCGATCGTGCCGGCGGGTCCGTAAACGCCGAGCGTCTTTTCACGGCCGATGGTCAGGCGCAGCAAATGGTCGAAGCCGGCGAAATGATCCATATGGCGATGGGTGACGAAGGCGTCGCTGACGCGCAGGATTTTCCGCGTGGCGAGGCCGCGCAGATCGCCGAGATCGAAAAGGAGCGCGCGCTTTTGAAAGACGAGATCGACATAAAGGCCAGGATCGTCGAAGGGATCGTTCACCAGAGCGGGATCGAAATGGCGCGGCATGGACTTCCGGATCGAAACGGCGCGCGGCGCCTGGACCGCCCACGATGAACGCTTTTATGGCCGCTGAGAAGCGCGATTTCCGCCGCCTGCCAACTCAGGTTATGGTCGGGTGAAACGAAAGCGAACCAAATCCTTGTTTCCGCGTCTTTCGTAAGGCTTCGGCAAAATCGCCGCGCGAGCGAGCGGATCGATTTTCCCCATCTGAGGCGGCGTGACTTCCATGCGCGACATCATCCTCTGCCATCCCGCGCGCACCGCGATCGGGTCCTTCAACGGCGCGCTGAAGAAGGTTCCGGCGGCCGATCTCGGCGCGGCGGCGGTGCGCGAAAGCCTGCGGCGCTCCGGCCTCGACCCCGCCGCCGTCGGCAGCGTCGTCATGGGCAACGTCATCCAGGCCGGGGGTAAGATGAATCCCGCGCGCCAGGCGGCGCTCGGCGCCGGCCTGCCCATTTCGGTCCCGGCCATGACGGTCAATCGCGTCTGCGGCTCCGGCGCGCAGGCCATCGTCACTGCGGCGCAGCAGGTCTTTTCCGGCGAAATCGACGTTGGCGTCGCCGGCGGCCAGGAAAATATGGAGCGCGCGCCCTTTCTGCTCGATGACGCGCGTTGGGGAATTCGCATGGGGCCGGCGGTCCTGCATGACGCCATGCTGCATGACGGTCTCGAAGACGCCTTTTCGGGAAAACACGCCGGCTGGCACGCGGAAGACCTCGTGACTTACGCGCAATTGACCCGCGAAGCCCAGGACCTGTTCGCCGAACGCTCGCAGCGCCGCTTCTGCGCCGCGCAAAAAGCCGGCAAGTTCGAGGAGGAGATCGTTTCCGTCGAGACGCCGGGCAAGAATGGCGTCGAACTCTTTTCCCGCGACGAGGCGGCCAAGCCCGACACGACTTACGAGGCTCTGTCGAAACTTCGCCCGGTCTTTCGCCCCGACGGCGCGATCACCGCCGGCAATGCGCCCGGCCTCAACGCCGGCGCCGCCGCCATGATCGTCGCCGACCGCGCCTTCGCCGAGGCGCGGGACTTAAGGCCGATGGCGCGCCTCGCCGGCTATGGGCTGGCGGCGGTCGAGCCGGGCATGTTCGGCCTTGCGCCTGCGCCGGCGGTGCGCAAGGCGGTCGAGCGCGCCGGCTGGAAGTTAAGCGAGGTCGAAAGATTCGAGATCAACGAGGCCTTCGCCGCTGTGGCGCTCACCGTCATGCGCGAACTCGGCCTGCCCGAGGATGTGGTCAATGTCGAGGGCGGCGCCATCGCCCATGGCCATCCCATTGGCGCGACCGGCGCGATCCTGACGACGCGGCTTTTGTACTCGATGCGCCGCGACGGCCTGCGCCGCGGCGTCGTCACCTTGTGCATCGGCGGCGGCCAGGGCATCGCCTTGGCGCTCGAAGCCCTGTAAAGGCCGGACCCAAGGGGCCGGCGTGAGGAATGAAGGAATGGATGCGATCACGGACGAGGCCGCCGCTGTTTCCGGCCAACTTTCTTACGTACAGCCGAACGGCATGAGCCCCTGGGGCATTTTTCTGGCCCAGATCGACCGGGTCGCGCCGTATCTCGGTCCGCTCGCCGACATCGTCGACATATTGCGCCGGCCGAAACGCACGATGATCGTCGATATTCCGATCGAGCTCGACAATGGCGCGCTCGCCCATTTCGAGGGCTATCGCGTCCAGCACAGTTTTGTCCGAGGGCCGGGCAAGGGCGGGGTGCGATACCATCCCCAGGTCTCGCTGGAGGAGGTGATGGCGCTCGCCGGCTGGATGACGGTGAAGAACGCCGCCGTCAACCTGCCCTTCGGCGGAGCGAAAGGCGGCGTCAGGCTCGATCCGAAGAAACTTTCGCGCAAGGAGTTGGAGCGGGTGACGCGCCGCTACACCAGCGAGATCGGCGGAATTATCGGGCCGCAGCAGGACATCCCCGCGCCCGACGTCAACACCAACGCCCAGGTCATGGCCTGGATGATGGATACTTACGCCATGAACACCGGCCTCGCCTCGACCGGGGTCGTCACCGGCAAGCCGATCCAACTCGGCGGCTCGCTCGGGCGGGTCAAGGCGACGGGCCGCGGCGTCTTCGTCACCGGCGCCGAGGCTATGCGGCGGCTGAGAATCCCCATGGAAGGCGCGCGCGTCGCCATTCAGGGTTTTGGCAATGTCGGCGCGGTCGCGGCTGAGCTATTCGCCGGGGAGGGGGCGAAAATCGTCGCCGTGCAGGATTCGCGCGGCGCCATCTTCAACGACAAGGGACTGGACGTCGCGGCGCTTGCGGACCATGCGCGCGGCGGCGGCGGAGTCGCCACTTTCGCCGGCGGCGAAAAGCTTGATCGCGAGGATTTCTGGGAGGTCCGCTGCGACGTGCTGGTCCCGGCGGCGCTCGAAAGCCAGCTGACCAAGGAGCGCGCGCGCAAGATCGAGGCGCGGCTGGTGCTCGAAGGCGCCAATGGCCCGACCCTGCCGGACGCCGACGATATTCTCTGCGAGCGCGGCATTGTCGTCGTGCCCGACGTCATCTGCAACGCCGGCGGCGTCACGGTCAGCTATTTCGAATGGGTGCAGGATTTCGCCAGCTATTTCTGGACCGAGGGGGAAATCAACCACCGCCTCGGCACAATCATTCTCGACGCGCTGGATCAGGTCTGGGCGACTTCCGACAAGCTGAAAATCTCCCTGCGCACGGCGGCTTTCGTCGTGGGCTGCGAGCGCGTCCTCACCGCCCATCAGGAGCGGGGACTTTATCCTTGAGCGAAAATGGAAAAACATGCTGTAATGTACTGTAATATATATATATATTAATCGTTGTGGTGTGTTCAGGTTCCGGGCCAATCTTCACTCGCCCGCCTCGACGCCGCAGAAGCGGTCGAACTCGTCGCGGCGGCGCAGCAAAAGCTCGATCGCGCCCTGGACCTGCAGCGCGGCCTTCACCTGCTCCGCCAAGGCGGCGCCATTCCGTCTCAGCCATTCCGCTTCCGCCTCACATTTGACCAGGATGGCCTCGGCCTGATCCATGGCGGCGCGCAAAAACTCCCCTTTCTTTCGCTGGAAGTTGATAATTTCGCACATTTTTCCCTCATTTTGCCACGAGCCGTCGTCGCCCGGCTGACACAGGTTATCAAGCAAGAGTGGCGCCGGGCATGCGCCGCTTGCCAAAAAGGCGGCGAGGGCCGACTCTTCTGGGGTTCCGTTCCGCATCCCGAGAAAGACTTATCGGCATGTTCGGCCTATTTTCCCGCGCGCCTGCGCTCCGCGGCGCTTTTCTCTCCATCGGCCTGAGCGTCCTGGCCATCGCGCCGTCGCAGGCCGCGCCGGCCAACAGCCTTCGCGCGCTTTTCGCCCAACTCGGCCATTGCCTGGCCCGGACGCCAAGCCCGCTTTCGGGCGAGATCACCATAAGATTCAGCCTGCGCCGCGACGGCGCGCTGCTCGGCAAGCCGAAAATCACTTACGTCCGATTGCCGCCGGACCCGGTGGAGCGCCGCCGGTTTCTGGAAAATATCGCCGTCGCCTTCGATCGCTGCCTGCCGGCAGACATTACAGACGCGCTCGGCGCGGCGATCGCCGGCCGGCCTTTTTCCTTGCATCTCGTCCTGGGCCGCCACGCCACGGGCGTTTGACGGAAAGGGCCGGCGGAGACGGGGGAAGCCGAAAAAGCCTTATCCCGCTGTGCTCTGGGGGCTGTTGGCGATCCGCGCGCGGCTCTTGGCCGGGCGTAACGGGGCGCGATGCTTGCCCGTGGCGCGTCGCGCCTTTCGCAGCAATTTCCCGTCCTCGACTTTCGTCTTCAGCTTGGCGAGGATTCGGCTCACCGCCGCCAGATGATGGGCGATGCGCCGTTTCTCGGCGCCCATGCGCCGAGCCAGGCTCACTTCCGCCTGCGCATAGGCGAGTTCGGCCCTTGCGATCTCGACCATGACTCTCGGTCCGTCGCGCATTTCCATACCTCCTAACCTCCATCTCCGGCGCGAAAGCGCGGCTTGGATGGCAACTAACAAGCATTACGCACGGAAACCTGGCTTTGTTCCATTACAAAAGCTTAATTCGACTTTCGGCGACGCGCTTAATTCTTCCGCGCGACCCCGGCGCGACGTCATTTCCGCACAAGCTTCGCTAATTAAAGCTTTTTCGAGGGGAGAGACCGATGCGAGCAGGCGTTGCGCGCGCAACAAAACCGGCGCCGAGGCGGGAGGCGGCCGAAATTGCGCTCGTCCCGGTTTCGGCGGGCGAACTGATCGACAAGATCGCCATTCTCACGATCAAGACCGAAAGAGCGCGCAACGCGCATAAACGTCTCCTGGCGGCGCAGGAGCTTGCGCTGTTGCGGGAGGCCGCGGCGCCCTTGCTCGAAGGCGAGTTGGCGGGCGCGATCGCGCCCTTGAAAGCCCGGATCAAGGCGGTCAATCTCGCGCTCTGGCAGGTCGAGGACGATTTGCGCGCTCTGGAGCGCGCTCAGGATTTTGGCGCGCGCTTCATCGAACTGGCGCGAAAGGTCTATCGCGCCAATGACGAGCGGGCGCGACTGAAGAACGAGATCAACGCCGCCGCTGGCGGTTCTCTGATGGAAGCCAAGTAGCGCCCGGAATATTAGCCGCCGGTCGGCGCAGCGGTCACTGATTCAGCTTGGCCTCGATCTCCGTCGCGGCCGCCTTGGCCTTGGCGGCGTCGGTTTCGGCCCTGGCCTTCTTGGCCTCCTGCGCGATCTTTTCGAGCGCCGGGCGCTTGTCGGGCGCCGAATCGGGAATGGCGCCGCTTCCCTGGCCTTTGCACGGATCGAAGGCCTTGGAGTCGTAATCGGCGCCCTTCGGGCCTTCGAGACAGTTGATCACATGTTGCAGGTGGGCCCTTACCATCGTCAGGCTGGCGGCATGCGCCGCGAGTGCGGCGTGGTCGGCGGCCGTGGCGATTTCCTTGGCGGCGTTGGCGGCGAGCGCCGGCGCGCCGCCGAAAAGCATCATGGCGCAAGCCGCCGATAAAATCGTGCGCTTGAACATGGGGAAGCCTTCCGCTGTCGGAGCGGTTCGGCGCATTCCGCGCGATCCGCAGCCGGATACAGGAAACGCGCCACGCCGAGCCGCGTTCCCCACCGTTCCAAACGCTTCAGGGGCCGCCCTTCAGCGCCGCGTCGAGCGCCGCGGCGCCGGGCCAGCCCGACATGACCTTGCCGCGGACGAAGAAGGAAGGCGTCACGCGCGCGCCGGCCTTGTCGAGAAAACGCGCGGCGATGATCAGATTGTCGCGCACCCGGTCGCCATTGGCGACCTTCGTCAGCTTGTCTATGTCCAGGCCGAGCCGGCGCGCCGCCGACAACGCCACTTCGCCGTCGACCTGGCCGTGATGGGCGAAAAGCATGCGGTGGAAGGCGTAGGCCTTCGCCTGGCCATAGACCAGCAGAATCGCCTGATGAATTTTCGCCGCCTCTATCGATCCGATCGACAGTTGCGGCGAATCGATCAGGCCGAGGCGCAGCGCTCCTGGCGTTTCCGCGCGCCTGTCGAGCGTTTTGAACGCCGCGCGGCAATAGGGGCAGTTGTAATCGAAGACTTCGATCGCCGCCGGTCCCGAGCCAGTCCAGGACAGGCCGGGAACGTCCCTGGGGTCGAGCCCCGGCGGCAGGGGCCGCCAAACCGGCGCGCCCCGCGCCCGCGAGCTTGTCGCGCCCGCGAGCGCCAGGGCCAGGCCGGAGAGAAAATGGCGGCGGTCCATGCGCCGCTCAGCCGACGGAGAAAGTCGGCGCCTTGCGGCCAGCCTTGGTAAGTTCCTCGCGCACCGCCTGGGCGAGGGCGAGATAGGGCTGGGCCGCCGGCGAATTCGGCTCGGTCGCCGCCACCGGCGCGCCTTCGTCCGAGCTTTCGCGCACTTTCATGTCAAGCGGCGCCGCGCCGAGGAAGCGCATGCCGATCTTCTCCGCCTCCGCCTTGGCCCCGCCATGCGAGAAAATGTCCGACCTTTCGCCGCAATGCGGGCAGAGGAAATAGCTCATATTCTCGAACAGGCCGAGCACGGGGGTCTTGACCTGATTGAACATGGCGACGGCGCGGCGCGCGTCGATCAGCGCCAGATCCTGCGGGGTGGAGACGACCACCGCGCCCGCGAGCGAGACGGTTTGCGCAAGCGTGAGCTGCACGTCGCCGGTGCCGGGCGGCATGTCCACGACGAGAATGTCAAGCTCGCCCCATTCGACATCGTTGAGCAATTGCTTGATCGCGGTCATGACCAGCGGCCCGCGCCAGATCACGGCGGCGTCGTCGGGCACGAGGAAGCCGATCGACATCAGCTTGACGCCGTATTTCTCGAAAGGCTTCAGGCTGTGGCCGTCGTCGGCTATTTCCGGCCGGCCGGTAATGCCGAAGAGGAGCGGCAGCGACGGGCCGAAAACGTCGGCGTCGAGCAGGCCGACTTTTAGGCCGAGCGCAGCCAGCGCCGTGGCGAGATTGGCGGCGGTGGTGGATTTGCCGACCCCGCCCTTGCCGGAGGCGACGGCGATGATCTTGCCGATATGGGCCGTTCCCTGGCCTTCCTGCGGCGGCGGCGGCGCATGTCGCGGCGCGGAGGGCTGGGCCGGGCGCTCGGAGGTCAAGGCGACGAAGGCCGAGACGACGCCCTCCAGATTCTTGAGCGCCGCCTGCGCCGCCTGGCGCATCGGCTCGGCCGCCTGCGCCTGGTCGGCGGGCACGGTGATCGACACGTAGATCTTGTTGTCGCGGATGGTGAGGCCGGTCAGGAGACCGGTTTCGGTCAGCGGCGTCTTGCCGTCGGGACCCGCGATTTGGCTCAAGGCCGCCATAGCCTGTTCATTGGTGACCATGCTCTCCCTCGGATTTCGGCGAATACCAGTTGAGTTTCCCGCGCAAGCCGACGACTTCGCCGACAATGATGATGGTCGGGCCGCGCAGGCCAGCTTCGACCGCCTTTTTCGCGATTGACGCGATGGTTCCAGTGACAGTGATTTGGTTCGGGCGCGTGCCGTTTTCAACGACCGCGACGGGCAAAGCCGGATCGGCGCCGCGCGCGACGAACTGCTGCATGAGGTATTCAAGGTGGGCGAGGCCCATATAGACGGCGACCGTCTGCTTCGGCCTTAAGATGGTGGACCAGTCGAGATCGGCCGGCCCGTCCTTGCCGTGGCCGGTGACGAAAAGGCAGGAATTGGCGTAATCGCGATGGGTCAAGGGGATGCCGGCATAGCTCGAGCAGCCGGCCGCCGCCGTCACGCCGGGACAGACCTGGAAGGGAATGCGCATTTCGGCGAGCTTTTCGATTTCCTCGCCGCCGCGCCCGAAAATAAACGGATCGCCGCCCTTGAGCCGCAGGACGCGCTTGCCCTGCTGCGCCAGCTTGATCATCAGTTCGGCGATCTCTTCCTGCCGCATGGCGTGGAAGGACCGCCGCTTGCCGACATAAATGCGCTCGGCGTCGCGCCGCACGCGGTCCATGATCGCCGGCTCGACCAGCCGGTCGTAAAGCACGACATCGGCCTGCTGCATGAGGCGGAAGGCGCGGAAGGTGAGAAGGTCGGGATCGCCGGGGCCGGCGCCAACCAGATAAACTTCGCCGCGCGTAAAATCGTCGCTCGACGAACCATCCGGCCGGCAGGCGGCGATTTCCCGTGACAGAAAGGCTTCCGCCGCCGCGTCGTCGCCGGCCAGAACCATTTCGGCGACAGGCCCGTCGTAAATGCGCTCCCAGAAGCGCAGCCGCGCCTGATGGGTCTGGAGTTTTTCAGCCAGCGCCGCGCGCCCGGCGCCGGCGAGAGCGGCGAGGCGGCCGTAGGTCGCGGGAATGAGCGTCTCAAGCCGGGCTTTCAGCATGCGGCCGAGCAGGGGCGCCTCGCCGCCGGTGGAAATGGCGACGATCAGCGGGCTGCGGTCGAGTATGGATGGAACGATGAAATCGCTGATGTCGGGGTGGTCGGCGACATTGACCAGGGCGCCCGCGGCGCGCGCCTTGGCGATCTGGCCCTCGTCCGGCGTCTCGTCGGCCTCGGGCGCGAAATAGCAAAGGGCGCAGCCGGCGAATAATTGCGGATCGGCGAAATCGCCGCGGCGATATTTGCCCTCCAGAACGTCGAATTCGGCGCTCGGCGCGGCGGCGTAAAGCACGACGTCCGCGCCGGCGCGGGCAAGGGTTTCGACGCGGCGGGCGGCGACGGCGCCGCCGCCGATCACGCCGATGCGGCGGCCTTTCGCTTCGAGGAAGAGGGGCAGGCGGTCCATGCGCAGAGGCTCCGCTCAGGCGGCGAGCAGGCGGCCGGGATCGCGGGCGCGCCAATAGGTTTCGGCCCGGCTTTGCGCCGTTTCCATATCGGCGACAAGGCCCATGGTCCGCAGGGCGATGGCGATCGTGCCGGTCACCGCCGCCTCGGCGTATGGATCGTTGATCTCGCCGCGCCAGAAGGCGAAGAGGCGGGACGGGTCCATGGCCTCGTCATGCGGCTGGCGCGATTCGTCCATCAGCGGCGGCCAGCGCTCCTCGTAAGCGATTCCGTCGGCGATGGACATGGTCTCGCAGGGCTTGGTCGGGCGCCTTTCGATCTCGCCGCCTTCGCCGCGGAAGACGCACATGTTCTTCTGGCCGAGAATGAGCGCGGCGTCGCGATGGGTGCGCATGTAGTTCGGGTGGAAAATCCCCTGCAGCAGGCTGGGCGCGCCAAAAGGATTGATCATTCGCGCCAATGTGTGGACCGGGGAGCGCAGGCCGAGAATTTTCTTGAAGCCCATCATCCGGGCCAGCGGCGGGCTGATTTTTCCCAGGTCCATATAGGCGAATTTGCGCGCCTTGAGCTGCGCCGCCGCCTCGTCGAAATTTTCCGCGGGTGCGAGGCCCATGGCGCGCAGAACGTCGCCGGTATAGAGCCGGCCTGCGGTATGGCCGTCGAAACCGTGCATGAACACGCTATGGCCGTTCTGGGCGAGGCAGAGCGCCGCCAGCAGGAACCAGGGGAGTTGGCGCTTCTTGCCCGCGTAGGAGGACCAATCGACCTCGACGAGATCTTGCGGCGGCGCCGGCAGGCTTTTTCGCACAGCCTTGACGAAACCGGCGATTTCCGCGCCGGTTTCCTCCTTCACGCGCAGGAGCATCAAAAAGGCGCCGAGCTGTTCGGGCAAAACCTGGTCGGCGAGGATGAGGCTCATCGCGTCTTCCGCCTCTTCGACGGTCAGCGGGCGGGTCAGGTTCTTGCCGCGTCCGAGAATTGCGATGAAACGGGCGAAGGGGTGGGGCGTATGAGGCATGGCTCGGGTCATCCCGTTCAAAATCTTGCTCTCGGCCACTCTAGACCGGGAGGCGGTGTCGGCGGAAGCGGCGCTTTCGCGCCAAATTCCCAATGGCTAAGCGACTGCGCTTCGGGCGAGGGCGCCGGGAATCGCCGATGGCCGTCGCAAAAAGCGGCGGTGAAGGGGAAGGACAAGGCGTTTCGCTCCGACTGTATAAGGTTCTTATATGTTGACATTAGAATATATTGAAACAAGCCGCCGTCGGTCAAGCGCCCATAAGTGAGGGATTTGCGGCGAATGTCGCATTTTTGGTCTAAAAACATCCCATGAACGAATCGCAGCCGAATTCCGCCGCGATGAAAATGACCGCCCGCGCCCTCCTGCTCGGGGACCGGATCGACATTGCAGGGCTGGAGCGATCGGACGCGATTTCCGCCGCGCCGCTCGCTTTTCATGCGGGCCAGAACGGTTACGTCGCCCTTTACCGCTATGGCGTGGCGGTGATGGTCGGCCTGACGCCGCTCGAAGAGGAGGACGTCCTCGCCAAGCTCAAGAACAGGATTGTCGGCGCCCGCCTGCGCAAGGAGGACGAGACCGTCGTTCTCGCCATCGGCGAATCCGGCGACCGCATCACGCCGGACGGATCGATCGCGCTAAAAGACCTGTCGGCCGCGCGCTTTCTCGTCTTCGCCGACGCTTTGGCCAAAAGCGTCGCCCTGGGCCGCGACGAGCGCGAGGTGGATATGGTCTTCGACAAGGTCGAGCCTCTGGCCGCCGGACTCGCCCGCCATGGGCGGCCGATGCGCGGAAGGCGCGAAATGCTGAGGCTGATCGGCCAGGCCTTGGGCGTGCAGCATCGCGTCTCCGGCCGCGTCGCGGTCGAGGACAAGCCGGATGTCCTGTGGGACCGGCCCGATCTGGAGCGGTTTTATGCGCGGCTCGAGGACGAATTCGAACTGAAGGAGCGCAACGAGACCCTGCAGCGTAAGCTGGACGTGATCGTCGAAACGGTGCGGGCGCTGACCGACCTTATCGACGCCAGCCGCTCGTCGCGCATGGAGCTGGCCATAGTCCTGCTAATCGTCGCGGAAATAGGCATTTCCCTGTTCCAAATCTTTTTCTTGCATAGGCCCTAGCCATCCCAGAGCATTGACAGATTGCGCAATCCCTTTCACTAGAGGGCGCGCGGACAGGCCCGGGCGGCGCCTGCGGCCGGCCTGAGGCCGCGTTCGACGTGGCCTTGAATCATCTGTTCCGCATCGGGAAGACCGCCGAAAGATTGCGCCTTGCTTTCCTTTATCGAAAAGATCCTCAGCAAGAAGCTGTTCAGCAAAGGCCAGTTGCACCTGATCGAGCGCCTCTTGCGCGACCAGGGCCGCAAGCACGTGAAGGGCTATGCCGTCGCCTTCGCCATGATGTTGGTGATCGCGACCTCGACGACCCTTTCCGCCTGGATCATGAAGGACATTATCGACCGGATTTTCGTCGATCGGAGCATCGCCGCCATGTGGGGGATCGGCGCGATCATCGTGACGATCTACGTGGCCAAGGGATTCGCCACTTACGGCCAGCAGGTGGTGCTGTCGAAAATCGCCAACAACATCATCGCCGAAATCCAGAAGCGCATTTTCGACAAAATGCTGGCGATGGACATTGGCTATTATAAGGAACGCCATTCGACCGAATTCATCGCGCAACAGGCCTTTGTCGCCCAGTCGGCGAGCGGCGCGCTGAACATGCTGATCACGGCGATCGGCCGCGACGCCCTGACCACGGTCGGCCTGACCATCGCCATGTTCGCCCAGGACGCGCTTCTCGCCACGCTCGCCGTGCTGATCATGCCCCTGGCCATTGTCGGGGTGCGCAAGCTTGGCGCGCGCGCCAATAAAATAATGCTGACTGAATTCTATGGTTTCGCCGCCATTCTCCAGTCGCTGCAGGAGACGGCGCAGGGCATGAGCGTGGTCAAATCCTTCACGCTCGAGCCTTTCATGCGCCAGAAACAGGTGACCGCGATCCAGGATTTCGAGAAAGCCGCCAATAAATTGTCGCGCATTCAAGCGCGCTCCAGCCCGATGATGGAGACGCTCGCTGGAATTTCCATCGCCATGGTCGTGGTTTATGGCGGCTATCGAGTCATTCACGGCCATCAGCAGCCGGGCAATTTCTTCGCCTTCATCACCGCGCTGCTGCTGGCCACCGAGCCGGCGAAGCGCGTGGCGCGCCTCCATGTGAATTTGAGTTCGTCGCTGCTTGGCGTCAGCATGCTCTACAACTTCCTCGATCAGCCTTCGCCGGAAAAGGAGAGCAGCGACGAGCCGGCGCTCAAGATCACCCAGGGCAAGGTGGAATTCGACGATGTCGATTTCTTCTACCGCCAGGGCGAAATGGTGCTCGACAAGATGAGCTTCGTCGCCGAGCCAGGTCAGACGACGGCGCTTGTCGGCCGCTCCGGCGGCGGCAAGACCACCGCCATGAACATGATCCTGCGTTTCTACGAGCCCAAAGCCGGCAAGATCCTGATCGACGGCCAGGATATCTGCGCCTGTTCGCGCGAGTCTTTGCGCAAGCAGGTCGCCTATGTCGGCCAGGACACTTTTCTCTTCAAGAGCTCGATCCGCGAGAATATCGCTTTCGGCAAGCCGGGCGCGAGCGAGGAGGAGATCATCGCGGCAGCCAAGGCGGCGCATGCCCATGATTTCATCATGGGCTTCGAGCACGGCTACGATTCGCCGGTTGGCGAACAGGGCGCGCAGCTATCTGGCGGCCAGCGCCAGCGCGTCTCGATCGCCCGCGCTTTCCTGAAAAACGCGCCGCTGATCCTGCTCGACGAGGCGACCTCGGCGCTCGACACCGAATCGGAGCGGGCTATTCAGGAAGCGCTGAAGACTCTGTGCGCCGGCCGCACCACCATCGTCATCGCCCATCGGCTGAGCACGATCGCCAACGCCGAGCGCATTTGCGTCATCGAGCGCGGGCAGGTGGTCGAAAGCGGCCCGCAGGACCATCTTCTCGCCAAGAACGGCGTCTATGCCCTGCTGCATAAGACGCAGTTCCAGCGCGGCGCCCAACTGACGCCGGAGGAGGCCGCGGCGGAATAGGGCGCGGCGAAAATTTTCGGGAAAGCCGCAACAGAGGCCGCGGTTGCGGGCCGCCGGCGCCAATTTGGCCTGCCCAAGGGCCGCGCCATCGCGACGTTTCAGCGCCAAAGCAGGGTGCAAAAATATAATGCGTTTTATAACAATTAGATATGATAAGTACATAAACTTTTATTTTAAGAAAGATCAGCGGTCCAGGGGTGATGGAGGATGCTGACAGCGGCGGCGCTCTCGCTCTATGCTAGGCCGATTCCAAAAGAGCCTCCGCCATGTCCGCAAAATCCTCCCTGCCGCAGCCCGTGATGAATGTCGAGGAGCTGGAAAAATTTCTCGAAGTGAATTTTCCCCAATTGCATCACGGCGGACGCACCATCCTCGTCGAAGGGGTCGGGCCGATGACAGCCAATCTGCGGCTGGTGGCGCATGAGCGCCATTTGCGTCCCGGGGGCACCATCTCCGGCCCCGCCATGTTCACCCTCGCCGACGTGGGGCTCTATGTCGCGATCCTGGCTCATATCGGTCCCGTCGCGCTTGCGGTCACCACCAATCTCAATATCAATTTTTTGCGCAAGCCGCCGCATGGCGACGTTCTGGTCGAGTGCCGCCTGCTGAAGCTCGGCAAGAGGCTGGCGGTGGGCGAGGCGACGCTTTACGCCGATGGGGCCAACGAGCCGGTCGCCCATGCGGTCGGAACCTATTCCATTCCGGCGGCGCGGAAATAGGGTAATATGATACCGCAACGCCGAAAGACCTCATTTTCTTGGGTCAGCGGCGCGTTGCGCATTGACAAATATGCGTCGCGCCCCTAAAAGCCGCCATCTTCGCGGCGCCTTCCCGCGCGCGCGCCTCAACGGAAAATGGACATGTACGGCAAGACCTATTCGGCCAAGGCCGCCGATATCGAGAAAAAGTGGGTGCTGATCGACGCCAAGGGCCTTGTCGTCGGCCGCCTCGCCTCGCTCATCGCCCTGCGGTTGCGCGGCAAGCACAAGGCGACCTTCACGCCCCATATGGACGACGGCGACAATATCGTCGTCATCAACGCCGACAAGGTGGTTCTCACCGGCCGCAAGCGCGAGCAGAAGGTCTATCACCACCACACCGGCTTTCCCGGCGGCATCAAGGAACGCTCGGCGAAATTCATCCTCGACGGCCGCTATCCCGAACGCGTGCTTGAAAAGGCGGTGCAGCGCATGCTGCCGCGCGGTCCGCTCGGGACGAAGCAATTGTCCAACCTGCGCGTCTACAAGGGCGCCGAACATCCCCATGCGGCGCAGAACCCGACGGTTCTCGACGTCGCCGCGCTGAACTCCAAGAACGCCAGGAACGACTGATCATGGCCGAGACACTTTCCTCCCTGCAGGATCTCAAGGACGCGACCGCCGCGCCGGCGCCGGAAGCGCCCGTCCATGTGCAAAAGCTCGACAAATTCGGCCGCGCCTACGCCACCGGCAAGCGCAAGAACGCCGTCGCGCGCGTGTGGATCAAGCCCGGCGCGGGCAAGGTCACCATCAACGGCCGCGATTTCGAGGCCTATTTCGGCCGCCCGGTGCTGCGCATGATCGTCGAGCAGCCACTGGCGGTCGCCAATCGCAACGGCCAGTACGACATCATCGTCACGGTCGCCGGCGGTGGCCTGTCGGGCCAGGCGGGCGCCGTGCGCCACGGCCTGTCGAAGGCCCTGACCTTTTACGAGCCCGATCTTCGCCCGGCGCTCAAGAAGGAAGGGTTCCTTACCCGCGACTCGCGCGTGGTGGAGCGCAAGAAATACGGCAAGCGCAAGGCCCGCCGCAGCTTCCAGTTCTCGAAGCGCTGATTTCTCGGCGATCTTTTTGGAACGGCGGGCCGAAAGCCCGCCGTTTTGCTATTAATCGACACGCTCTCGGGTCGTCATTGCGAGGAGCGTGAGCGACGAAGCAATCCATGGACGGCGCGCTGCGGCGGCGGGATTGCTTCGCTCCGCTCGCAATGACGGCCCAATCGCGCCCGCCATGACGCTCAAGGATTGTTCGATGACCCTCACGCCGAAAAAAATCTTCATCGACGGCGAGGCCGGCACCACCGGCCTGCAAATTCGTGAAAAACTCGCCGGGCGCGAGGACGTGGCGCTCGTCTCCATCGACGCGGAAAAGCGCAAGGAGTCTTCCGCCAAGGCGGAGATCTTGGCTTCCGTCGATCTCGTCATCCTCTGCCTGCCCGACGCCGCGGCGAAAGACAGCGTGGCGCTCGCGGACTCGCTGGGCAAGAATGCGCCGCGCATTCTCGACGCCTCGACCGCCCATCGGGTCGCGGAGGGCTGGACTTACGGCTTTCCCGAATTGGCGCCGGGGCAGGGGGAGGCCATCGCCAAGGCGGCGCGCGTTTCCAATCCCGGCTGCTACGCCACCGGCGCCATCGCCATTCTGCGGCCGCTGGTCGACGCCGGCCTGATCGATCCGGCCCAAAACCTGACGATCAACGCCGTTTCCGGCTATTCCGGCGGGGGAAAAAGCATGATCGCCGATTACGAGAGCGGTAGAGCGCCGCCCTTCGAGCTTTACGCCCTCGGTCTCGAACACAAGCATGTGCCGGAAATCATGGCCTATGGGCGGCTCTCCGCCCGGCCGCTTTTCGTCCCTTCGGTCGGCAATTTCCGCCAGGGCATGCTGGTCAGCCTGCCGCTTCCCCTCGACGCCTTGCCGGGAAAACCCAAGGCGTCAGATCTCGAAGCGGCGCTGGCCAAACATTACGCCGGCGAAAAATATGTGCGGGTTGTCGCGCCCGACGCCTCGGGCAGGCTGGAGCCGCAGGCGCTCAATGGGACCAACGATCTCGAAATCCGCGTCTTCGCCAATGAGGCGCGCCGTCACGCCCTGATCGTGGCGAGGCTCGACAATCTCGGCAAGGGCGCGTCCGGCGCCGCCGTGCAGAATCTCGATCTGATGCTGGGCTTATAATTTCGCCCTGCGCGAAAAAGTCCCTCGGCCGCGCCGAGGGACTTTCCTGTCGTCGATTCAATCCGCGTCCGATACCACGCCGTGGCGGATGATCTGCATATGGTGATGGTGGCCGCTGGCCTGCGCATGCTTGTGGAGATAGATGATCTTCGGGCCAGTCGGCAGCAGCGGCGTCGGCGGAATGTTATAGATCACGCCATTGCCTGTCGGCGTATATTCGCCGCCGTCGTAGCCGACCGGGTAGCCGGTATAATAGTAAAGCGGATAGCCGAGGGCGTCGGTCGGATAGCCGTTCATGGCGGCGGTGGCGTCCTCTTCCGGCGTGGGGGCCGAATAATAGAGCCCGACCGTGGGGCCGTAGCCGTAATAGCCATAGCCGCGGCGATGGTAGCCGTAGCCGGGATGATAATATCCGTAATGGCGCCAGCCGGGATGCCGGTAGCCGTAGTGATGGTAGCCGGGGTGATGGTAGGCCATGCCGTGGGCGTTTGAGCGATAGACCGTCGGGCCCGGGTGACGGAACGTGACATGATTGCCGCCCCGATGGACGAAATTTCCGCCGTGATGGACGAAATGCCCGCCGGGATGGGCGACGAAATGGCCCATTGGGCGGCCGCCCATTTGTCCGCCGGCATAGGCCGGGGCGATGGCGAGAACGGCCCCGAGGCTGGTCAGGCCGATAAGTTTGGTAAAATGACGCATCGACTTACTCCACGTCCCGAAGTGAGACCCTTCCCGGGCGCGTAGGTGTCCGAAATGTTCCAAATCGGGACGCGAACGGGCTTTCGCAGGTCAAGTCGCAAAAAGGGCGCCGTGTTCCCAAGAAAAAGCCTCCCGAGGTTTCAAACCTTCGGGAGGCGGAAGAATTTAGGCGAATAAACGGGATCAGGCCTTCACGCGCACATATTCGCCGGGCGCGTCGCCGAGAATTTCGACCTTGCCGCCGCCCGGCTCGCGCGCCGGGACTTTTTCCGGCGCCTGGGCCTCGATCCATTGAATCCAATGCGGCCACCAGGAGCCGGGATGTTCTTGGGCGTTCTTGACCCAATCCTCGAATTCGCCGGAGGGCTTGGGGCCGGTCCAATATTGATATTTCATTTTCGGGCCGGGCGGGTTGATCACGCCGGCGATATGGCCTGAGCCGCCCATGACGTAATTCATTTCGCCGCCGAACAATTTGGCGCCGTTGAACACCGATTTCGCCGGGGCGATATGGTCTTCCTTGGCGGCAAGGTTATAGATCGGAATAGTGACCTTGCCGAGATCGAGCGTCACGTCGCCCAAGACCATTTTCTTCTTGGCGAAATTGTTCTTCAGGTAGCAGTTGCGCAGGTAATAGGAGTGGTTTGCGCGCGGCATGCGGGTGGAATCGCTGTTCCACGCCAGGAGATCGAAGGCCATGGGCTCGATGCCCTTGAGGTAATTATTGACGACATAGGACCAGATCATGTCGTTCGGCCGCAGCATGTTGAAGGCGGTGGCCATGGAGCGGCTTTCGAGATAGCCGGACATGCGCATTTCCGCCTCGATATTCTGGATGCGGTCCTCGTCGGCGAAAATTTTCAGGCCGCCGGGCTCGGAGAAGTCGACCTGGGTGGTGAAGAGCGTGGCGCTGGAAATGCGGTCGTCGCCCTTGGCCGCCATATAGGCGAGCGTCGAGGCGGTCAGCGTGCCGCCGACGCAATAGCCGATGATGGTGGACTGTTTTTCGCCGGTGATCTTCTTGATCTGGTCGAGAGCGGCGAAAATCCCTTCCGTCATGTAGGAATAGAAATCCTTGTCGGCGTGGCGCGCGTCGGGATTGACCCAGGAGACGCAGAAGACCGTCAGGCCCTGCGACACCGCCCATCTGATGAAGCTTTTGTTGGGATTGAGGTCGAGAATATAGAATTTGTTGATCCAAGGCGGCACGATCAGCAGCGGGCGGCGGAAGACCTCCTCCGTCGTCGGCGCATATTGCAACAGCTCCATCAACTCATTGCGGAACACCACCTTGCCGGGCGTGGTGGCGAGGTTGACCCCGACCTGGAAATTGCCGGGGCTGGTCTGGCGGATTTTGAGATTGCCTTCGCCGGCCCTGATGTCTTCCGCCAGCATTTTCATGCCGCGGGCGAGATTCTCGCCTTCCGCCGCCCAGGTGGTGCGCAGGAGTTCGGGATTGGTCATGAGAAAGTTTGACGGCGACATGGCCCCCGACAATTGCTGGAGGTAGAACTCCGCCTTGTCGCGGGTGTGCTTGTCGAGATCGGCGTCCTCGACCATGGTCCGCGCCCAGTCATTGGCGATGACATAGGCCTGGCGGAGAAAATCGAAAATCGGGTTTTCCTGCCAGTCCGGCGCGACGAATCTCTTGTCCTTGGGGTCTACCGGAATGAAGGGCTTTTTCTCGTCGCCGGTGAGGCGGCGCAGGGTGTTGGCCCAAAGGCCGAGAAAATTGGCGGAAACGCCGGATTGCGCTTCGATGGCGCGGCGCGGGTCGGCCATCCAATATTCCGCGACGCGGCCGAAAGTCTTGATGGCGTCGGCGGCCTCTTCGGAGAGCGAAGTCTGGACCTTGCCTTCCTCGACCGGCCTGACAAGAGCGGCGACCGCCTTGCCGCCGTGTTCGAGCGCAACGGCGAAATTTTCCGCCAGCCGTTCGAAATTGGGGCCGAGGTGGTTGTGCGACGCGTGGGCGTGCTCGGCGGCGGGCGGGGGAGGCGCAGCCGGCCCGGCTCCGGTCGCGGCGGGTTTGGTCTCGGCCTCAGCCGACTTGGCTTCCGCCACGGTGGGCGCCGGCTTTGGCGCCGCCTTCTTCTTCTCGGGCGCGGGGGCCGGTTTTGCCTCCGGCGCCGGCGCGGGTTTCGCTTTCGCTCGCGACTTGGCCGCGGTTTTGGTGGCAGGTTTGGACGACGGCTTGGCCGCCGCCTTGGGCTTCGCCTGCGCCTTCGGCGATTTTTTCGCCGTTTCCGCTTTCGCCGCCGCCGCTTCCGGCAATGGCTTTTCAACTTCCGCTTTCGTCGCGTCCGCCGGTTTCGGCGACGCCCGGCGCTTGGCCGTCGGGCGGCGATCCTCGATAATGCTCATGGCGTTTCCTCTTTTCCGCGGCGGGCTGCTTCGATGGCTCGAACCGCCTTCGGTCCCGTTTCCGACATAATAAGACTTTATGTGGCCTATTCGGCAATGATGCGATGGAAGCATTGTCCCCAGATTGACATGGCCAAAACCAAGATCCTTCCGCTATGAGACTTTCTTCCCTGGGCCTCGTTCGCGCCGTCCTGGGCGCCGCAATCGCTTTCGGCCTGGCCGCCGCGAGCGGCGCGCGCGCGCAAAACGCCGCCCCGAGCGCGCCGCCAAGCGCGCCGGCCCAGAGCGCCCCGCGCAGTCCCTTGCGCGCGCTCACCGACACGCTCGGCTGGACGGTCGAAACGGATCAGGGTCCCAATTTCGTTCATGATTCGCGGCCCAGTCCCAAATCCATGGGCTACACCCGCCTCACCGGCCCGAAAAAAAAACGCGCTCCGGTGCGCACGCCGGCGCAGCTCGCCGCCGACACGGCCGATCTCATCGCCGCGCGCGACAAGGCCGAGGCGCGGCTCAAAAGGCTGAAAGCCGAAAAGCTCGCTCCCATCGCCCCGAGCAAGGCGCCTCCGCCGCTCAAAGATCATTTTTAGCCTGACATCCGGCTTTTGCGCATGTTAATCACCGCTTTTCACGGTGTAGGGACCGCTTGCGCCGCCGGCGGGGGGAAAAGGACAAGGTTGATGAGCGATTTTTATCGCGTGCGGCGTCTGCCGCCCTATGTGTTCGAACAGGTCAACCGTCTGAAAGCCAAGGCGCGCGCCGCCGGCGCCGACATCATCGATCTCGGCATGGGCAATCCCGACCTGCCGACGCCGCGCCATGTCGTGGATAAGCTGGTCGAGACCGCGGGAAAACCGCGCACCGACCGCTATTCCGCGTCGAAAGGCATAGCCGGCCTGCGCCGCGCTCAGGCCGCCTATTACCAGCGCCGCTTCGGCGTCTCGCTCGATCCCGATTCGGAAGTGATCGTGACGCTCGGCTCGAAGGAAGGCTTCGCCAATATGGCGCAGGCGATCACCGCTCCGGGCGACGTGGTGCTCGCGCCCAATCCCTCCTATCCGATCCATGCTTTCGGATTTCTCATGGCGGGCGGCGTGATCCGCTCCGTGCCGATCGAACCGGACGAGACGTTTTTTCGCGTCGCCGAGCGGGCGGTGCAGCATTCGATTCCCCGGCCGATCGCCTTGGTCGTTTGCTATCCTTCCAATCCGACCGCGACCATCGCCTCGCTCGATTTCTATCGCGATCTCGTCACGTTCGCGAAAAAGCACGACATTTATATCCTGTCGGATCTCGCTTACGCGGAAGTCTATTTCGACGATAATCCGCCGCCTTCGGTTCTGGAGGTTCCCGGCGGCAAGGACATTTGCGTCGAATTCACCTCCACGTCCAAGACCTTTTCCATGGCCGGCTGGCGCATCGGCTTCGCGGTGGGCAACGAGAGGCTGCTGGCGGCGCTCGGGCGGGTGAAGAGCTATCTCGATTACGGCGCCTATACCCCGATCCAGGTGGCGGCGGCGGCGGCGCTGAACGGGTCGGACGATTGCATCAAGGAAATGCGCGCCACCTACAAGAAAAGGCGCGACGTCATGGTGGAGAGCTTCGCCCAGGCCGGCTGGAAGATTCCCGCCCCTTCGGCCTCCATGTTCGCCTGGGCGCCGGTGCCGGAAAAATTCCGCGCCCTCGGCAGCCTGGAATTCTCAAAACTGCTGATCGAAAAGGCCGATGTCGCGGTCGCGCCGGGCATAGGCTTCGGCGAGCACGGCGAGGATTATGTGCGTCTCGCCCTGGTCGAGAACGAACAGCGCATCCGCCAGGCGGCGCGGGGTCTGCGGCGCTTTTTCGAGGGCGCCGACGAATCCCTCCACAATCTGATCGCCTTATCCGGAGGGCGCTGAAACGCGGGGCCGGGCGGGTCGGAGAGACCCGCGCGGCATGCGCCAAAAGATTACGACCGGGGCCGCACGAAGATGAAGCGCCGGTCGGGCTCCCAGTAGCGGTCGGACGGCCCGCAATCGCCGCGGAGCCACAGCCCGCCGCCACCGCTGACCTCCATGACGAACAGGTCGAGATCGTCGCGTGAATCGGCGAAAGGCTGCGTCGCGATGATAAGCCTCTCGCCGCGCGGCTGATCCTCATAGGCGAGGCGCAGCGCCGGCCCGACTTCGGGCGGGCACAGCTCCAGCCCGATCGATTGCGCCTTCTCGCAGATCTGGCTGTAGAGAGCGCCTTTCTTGAAGCCGAGCTCGTCGACCGACAGAACCACCAGATCGACGTCGGTTTCCTCGCCGGCGCATTTGAACGCCGGCTTGCCGAGAAAGTCCGTCACCCATTCGCCGCTGCGGCGCTTGCCCGTTTCAAGCGCCTTGCGGTAGGCGTCGGTGGTTTTGTAGGCGCCGAGTTTCACGGTCTTCCAGACCTTGAACTCGCGCGGCGGCGACTCGACGACCGTCAATTCGCCGCGCAGGAAGCGCTGTACCCCCGCTTCGCCGCCGAGTTTTTTTACGAGTGCGTTAAGCTGACCCGCGGTCAGATTTGCCGATGCGAAGTCCATTGTACCCTCCTTGGGCTCAGTCGCCCGCTGGAATAGCCTCTCATCCGAGGCGGAACTTGACTTCGGCAGTCATCGCCGGTCGCCGGTGAATGTCGGCGCCCTTTCGATAGGCTGCCGTCGCAAGCAGAAAGGGAGCAAGACTAGATGTATTGTTGCTACATATCTGAATGAGTCAATGTGACATAGTGTTCCAGTAACGCCCGACTCGTCGCGAAATTTTGGCCCGATGCGCGGAAAGTCTCGCGCAAGCCGAATATGGGCAATTGGAGGCGCCGGCTCGGCGCGCGGCGCGCGGCCGGCGTCAATGTCATGCGGGTTTTCGGGATGGCGACGGCGAAAATTCACTTTCATCTCACCTTGACCCGCATGGTCGCGGC
>CAYRNB010000042.1:0-2660 GCA_964425315.1 uncultured Rhodoblastus sp. | reverse complement strand
GGCGTGGCGCGACTCATGCCGCTCAATCCAAAGCGGGAAGGCCGGAGCGTCTTGAATCTGCGCGACCAAAGCGGCGGCTTTCCTTATCGCTCCATGATCGAGACGGCCAAAACGCATGGCGGCGGCTTCGTCGATTATCGCGCCGCCAAGCCGAAGAGCGGCGGCGATTATGAAAAAATCGCCTACGTCCAGGCGGCGCCTCAGCTCGGCGTGATCATCGGCACAGGCGCTTATGTCGACGATATCCTGGCGCGGACGCTGTCCACCGCCTTGCGGATCGCTCTGTTCGTCTCGCCTGTTCTGGCCGCGTTTCTCGGCTTTGCGTTCTGGATCGCCCGCGCCATTTCGCGCCGGCTCACCGGCATGACCGCGGCCATGCGGCAAATGGCCGAGGGCAATTACGACATCGTCCTGCCCGGCCTCGACCGCCGCGACGAAATCGGCGCCATGGCCCGCGCCGTCGAGAGGTTCAAGATCGGCTTGCGCGAGACGGGGGAGGCGCAGCGAGCCGAGCGCGCCGCCAACCGCCACGCGGCCGAGCAGAAACGCGCCGGGGAAATGAAAGATTTGGCGCAGAAATTCGAAGGCGCCATCGGCGGCGTCGTCGAAGCCGTGACCACATCGACCCACAAACTCGAGAATATCGCCCGTTCGCTGGTGCAAGAGGCGCGTTATTCCGGCGAACAGGCGGAAATCGGCGCCGGGGCGACGGGGGCGGCGCTGCAAAACGTCCAGTCGGTGGCGGCGGCGGCCGAGCAATTGTCCTGTTCGGTCGAGGAGATCGGCAATCAGTCTTCGCGTTCCCACGCCATTTCCTCGCAAGCGGCCGAGGAGTCGGAGACGACGCAAAGCCGCATGGAGCAGCTTGCGGCGGCCATCGACCATATCGGCGGCATTGTCGAAATGATCGCCGGCATCGCGCAACAGACCAACATGCTGGCGCTCAACGCCACGATCGAGGCGGCGCGGGCCGGCGAACAGGGTCGCGGCTTCGCCGTGGTGGCGCAGGAGGTGAAATCGCTCGCCGAGCAGACGTCGCGCGCCACCGCCGAAGTCGCCGAGCAGATCGCCAATGTCCAGCGCGCCTCGCAGGAGGCGAGCGACTGCATCGCCTCGATGACCGGGGCGACCCAAGAAGTGAGCGCCATCGCTTCGGCGATCGCCGCCTCGGTCGGCGCCCAGGGCGACGCGACGCGCGAAATCGCCCAGAACGCCCAAGGCGCGTCGAGCAAGACGGAAGAATTGACCAGGGTGATCGAGGAAGTGCGCGCCGCCTCGGCGCAATCCGGCGAGTCGGCGGAGCAGGTCTTGCAATCCGTCACCGATCTCGCCCGCGAAACCCAGCGCCTGCGCCGCGAATGCGAAAGCTTCCTCTCCCAGGTGCGGGCGGCGTAGCAAGGAAAGCGAAAGGGGCGGCTCCCGTCTGACGGCGCCGCGGATGGCGGTGACTGGCCGGACGCGGGTACAGGCGTCGGCGGCCGGCTTCGGCTCTTCGTTCCTTGCTGGCGCCGGTTCTTGATGTCGGATAGGATGGTCATGCGGGGAATGCCGGTTAGGACGGCGTCGCCGCGGGTTGCTTGGGATCCGACTTGCAATGCCGCAAGGTGGGCGCCCCTCAGCAGGAGCACCCACATGGCCGCCCCCGAAGAGATCAACGCCGACATGCTCGCCTTCTGGAACGGGGAGGGCGGCCGCATCTGGGTGGCGCGACAGGCGCACACCGATGTCACGCTTACGCCGGTGACGGACGCCTTGCTCGCCTTTGCCGCGCCGCGCGCTGGCGAGCGGGTGGTGGATATCGGCTGCGGCTGCGGCGCGCCCACGCTGGAGTTTGCGCGCGCCGTCGGTCCTTCCGGCCGCGTGACGGGGTTGGATATCTCCGGTCCGATGCTGAGCGAGGGCGAGAGGCGCGCCAGCGCCGCGGGCGTCGCCAATATCAATTGGCGGCAGGACGACCCCGCCACGGCGGAACTGGACGAATACGATTTGTTGACCTCCGCCTTCGGCGTGACGTTCTTCGGCGACAGGGTCGCGGCCTTCGCCAATATGCGCCGCGGCGCGGCGCCGGACGCCCGCATGGCGCTTGTATGCTGGCGCGCGCTGGCCGAAAACCCCTGGATGGAGGCGCCGATGGCCGCGGTCGCGCGGCATCTGCCGCCGCGGCCGAAGCCGGCCCCGAACGCTCCCGGAATGTTCGCTTTCGCCGATCCTGAGCACGTCGCCGAGGTTCTCACCGCGGCCGGCTGGACGCCGCCGCGCTTCCAGAAGCTCGACATCGATCTCGACATCGCCGCCGGCCGTGGGTTGGAGGAGGCTGTGGCTCAGTCAACCAAGATCGGCGCCGTGAACAGCTGGCTGCGCAATCAGCCGGAAGAAGTCGTCTCGGCCGCCGTCGCCTCCCTCCGCGAGGAGCTGGAGCCCTACGCGCAGGGTGCGACCGTCCGCCTGCCCGCCGCGATGTGGTTGATCAGCAGCGCGCCTGCGTGAACGAGCGCTGCTTCCGACCAATTTTCTTGCGGCGCCCCCTCATCCGTCTCGGCGCTTCGCGCCGATCCACCTTCTCCCGTAAGGGGAGAAGGGATTGGCCGCGGGATCAAGGCAGGCTTACCGGAAAACCAGCCTTGGCGCGCCGTCCTTCGTCTCGACGCTGCGGTAAAAGC
>CAYRNB010000041.1:22737-27196 GCA_964425315.1 uncultured Rhodoblastus sp. | reverse complement strand
TCGAGCTGCTGCTCCCATTTACGCGGCGTGTCGGGAAATTCCGGCTTGATGTCGAAATAGAGATGAATCTCGCCGTTCTTCGCCGCCTGGACGACCAGTTCCTCGAGTTCTTTGAAGCTCGTTATTTCGGGATGGGAGATGATGAGTTCGCTGATCCGCGCCATTTCAGCCTTCGATCCTGTTGTGAAAGCGGATGCGGCACAGCATCCGCGGATTTTGCGCATTATCGGTGAACCGGGCGCGGTCGTGCAGGACATTATTGCACAGCACGCCCTGTCCGGGGCGGAGTTTTAGCCGTCGCGCCAAAGGCTCGGCTTCGATCAGCGCCAGCAGCCTTTCGGCCGCCCGGCGCGTCGCCTCGTCGCGCCAGACGACATATTTTTTGCGCGCCGTGTAGCGCATGGATAGGGCGCCGCCGCCGTCGAGAAAAAACACCGGTCCGACATTTTCGCCGCGGAAGCGGCCAAGCTCGTCGGTCGCTTCCGGAATCGCCATGGCGCTCTCGTGGCTCAGAAGGCGCACGGCCTCGGGATCGGCGTCGCGCAGGCGCAGATAGGCCAGTTCGTGGTCGAGCAGGCGGTTCTCGCCGCCGCCCTCGGCGGCCCTGCCGCAATGCAGGATCATCGCCTGCACGCAATGCTCTCGTCCGTGATAATTGTAATAGCCGTCGGTGTGCCAGCTGATCGGCAGGTCGGTGTAGGGAATATAGCCGCGCCGGCCGACGCCCTCGGCGCGTTCGATCCGCACGACGCCATTGCGATTGGCGGAGCGGTGATCCTCGACGGCGCGCAGGCCGAAACCTTCAGTGAAACCCAGCAGCCATTCGTCCAGGACGTCGTCGTCCGGCGGCGTCGCCCGCCAATGATAAAGCGCCATATTGGCGTCGGCGATCTGCGCCAGCAAAGCGGCGCGCTCCTGTGGCGCGACCGCGCGCGGATCGGCGATCGCGACCGGCGCGTAAGCCAGGGCGGATTGGGCGCGCGCCAATTTATCGGCTCGCCAATGACGATAGGCGGCCTCGTCGTTCAGCGGAAATAAACGGCCAAGATCAAGGCTCAACGGCGGTTCCGATTGCGGTCGGAGGCCGCTGTTTACATCATAACTTATTGTTTCCACCCAAGCTTCCGTCTTCTATGGGAAAAAGTTGCATTTTTCCCTGCGGCATCTATTCTCATATTCGCATTTCCTGTTATTATCGCAAGATCAAATAAAAAAAAGTGGCCGTTTTCCGCGAGTTTTGGAAGCGGCGTGTGGCGCCAGGGTAGGCCTCTCAATTGAGAGCAGTACGGAAACGCAATCGGCGACGCCGAACTTGAACGGTGTTCGCAAGGGGAGAATGACGATGTCGCAAGACGATACCAATCGCGCACAATCCGGCAGCGAAAGCTCGGCCATTCATCCGACGCCCATGCTGGACCAGCTCGAATCCGGTCCCTGGCCGAGCTTTGTAACCGGCCTGAAGCGGCTGCGCGACAACAAGGACGCGCCCTATGCCCCGATGATGAACGATCTGCTCGGGCAGTTGGAGCATTCCTACGAAGAGCGCATGGGCTTCTGGAAGGGCGGCACGGTTTCTGTTTTCGGTTATGGCGGCGGCATCATTCCGCGCTTCTCGGAGGTCGCCAGCAAATATCCGGCTTCGAAGGAATTCCACACTTTGCGCGTGCAGCCGCCGGCCGGCATGCATTACGACACCAAGGTCCTGCGCCAGCTCTGCGACATTTGGGAGAGACACGGCTCGGGCCTGATCGCCTTCCACGGCCAGAGCGGCGACATCATGTTCCAGGGCTGCTCCTCCGAAGCCGTGCAGCCGGCCTTCGACGAACTCAACGAAATCGGCTTCGACCTCGGCGGCGCCGGACCCGCGCTTCGCACCTCGATGAGCTGCGTTGGTCATGCGCGCTGCGAAATGTCCTGCTATGACGAGGTCAAGGCGCACCGCACGGTGATCAACGAGTTTTTGGACGAAATGCACCGTCCGGCTCTGCCCTATAAGTTCAAGTTCAAGTTCTCCGGCTGCGGCAACGATTGCGTCAACGCCATCCACCGCGCCGATTTCGCCGTCATCGGCACCTGGCGCGACAACATGAAGGTCAACCAGGAAGAGGTGAAGGCCTATGTCGCGCGAGTGGGCCGCAAATATGCGATCGACGCCGTGATCGCCATGTGCCCGACCCGGGCGCTCAGCCTCAACGACGACGATACGCTCGACGTCGACAACAAATCCTGCGTGCGCTGCATGCATTGCCTCAATGTCATGAACAAGGCCCTGTCGCCGGGCGACGATCGCGGCGCGACCATTCTGGTCGGCGGCAAGCGCGCCCTGAAGGTCGGCGACCTGATGGGCACGGTGCTCATCCCCTTCATGAAGCTCGAGACCGAAGAGGACTTCGAAAATCTGCGCGACCTCGGCCGCCGGCTGCTCGATTTCTTCGCCGACAATGCGCTTGAGCATGAGCGCATCGGCGAGACCCTGGACCGCATCGGCCTGCCCGCGTTCCTCGAGGCGCTGGAGATCGACCCCGACCCGAACATGGTCAGTCACCCGCGCACCTCCTGCTACGTCCGCACCGACGACTTCACCGACGAGGCGGAAAAGTATTTCGAGCGCAAGGCGCGCGAAGCCGGCCTGAATGTCGCGGCCGACTGAGGCGTGAGAATCGAGGCCCCGGAAGGCCGTCCGCCTTTCGGGGTCATCGCGCCGCGACAAAAGCGGCGATAAAACCAAAAAAGACGAAATGCGCGGCTCGGCGTCGGGTCGCGGAGGAAATTCTAGGGAGAGAAATCGATGAGCAGCGCCCCTGCCTTGCGCCGTCCCGACGAGTGCGGAGTGCCGGATCCGTTTCAGTATATGCATCCGCTGATGGTCAAGAACTACGGCGCCTGGGCCTGGCATGACCGCCCGCGTCCCGGCGTGCTGCATCACGTCGCCAAGAGCGGCGACGAAATCTGGACCGTGCGCGCCGGCACCCAGCGCCAGATGGACGTATTCACCATCCGGACGCTTTGCGACATCGCCGACCAGTTCGCCGATGGCCATGTGCGCTTCACCACCCGCTCAAATATCGAGTTCATGCTCGCCGACCAGGCCAAGGTTCAGCCCCTGATCGACGAACTCGGCCGGCACGGCTTCCCGATCGGCGGCACGGGCAATTCCGTGTCGATGATCTCCCACACCCAGGGCTGGCTGCACTGCGACATTCCCGGCACCGACGCCTCCGGCGTGGTGAAGAGCCTGATGGACATGATGCATCAGGAATTCATCCGCGAGGAAATGCCGAACCGCGTGCGCATCACCACCTCCTGCTGCCAGATCAATTGCGGCGGCCAGGGCGATATTTCCATCAACGTGCAATACACCAAGCCGCCGAAGATCAACCACGACCTGGTGTCGAAGGTCTGCGAAAGGCCGGCGGTGGTCGCCCGCTGCCCGGTGGCGGCCATTCGTCCCGCCATGGTGGACGGCAGGCCGTCGCTGGAAGTGGACGAGCAGAAATGCGTGTGCTGCGGCGCCTGCTATCCGCCCTGTCCGCCCATGCAGATCAATGGCGCGGATTCGACCAAGATCGCGGTCTGGGTCGGCGGCAAGCATTCCAACGCCCGCTCCAAGCCGACTTTCCACAAACTGGTGGTCGCCAATCTTCCCAATAATCCGCCGCGCTGGCCGGAAGTCGAAGAGGTCGTGAAGAAAATCCTTTACACCTATAAGGACAACGCCAAGGATTGGGAGCGTCTCGGTGAGTGGATCGAGCGCATCGGCTGGCCGCGCTTCTTCGAGCTGACCGGGTTTGCCTTCACCAAGCACCATCTGGATACTTGGGTCGGCGCGCGCAAGACAATGAATATGTCGGCGCACGTTCACTTCTGATCGAGGGCGCCGCCCTTCGGGGCGGCGCCGCGCTCGGGGCTTTTTCGCTCCGAAATTGCACGCATTGCTCCAGAGCAATGACTTGCATAAAAAATCAGCGCATATTAATGTGATAAATGTGCGCATATTCGAATGTGTGATCTATGACATGATTCCGAAATCCGGCATGAGGCTTTCAGCAAAGGTCACGCTCTAGACGCAATATCGTTCAACCAGTGAGGTCGCTTTGCGCTTCGCCATACAGATCAACGAAGGCCCTTACACGCATCAGGCGTCGGACACGGCCTATCAGTTCACCAAGGCCGCTTTGGCGAAGGGGCACGAGATATTTCGCGTGTTCTTCTATCACGACGGCGTCAACAACGGCACGCGCTTCACCGTGCCGCCGCAGGACGACCGTAATCTGCAGAAGCTGTGGACCGAGCTCGCCGAAGCGCACAAGCTCGATCTCGTCGTCTGCATCGCAGCGGCGCAAAGGCGCGGCATTCTCGACGCCAACGAGGCCAAAAGGCAGGGCAAGGACGGCGACAATATCGCCCCTGGTTTCCGCATTTCCGGCCTCGGCCAATTGATCGAGGCCGGCATTCAGGC
>CAYRNB010000041.1:14277-22637 GCA_964425315.1 uncultured Rhodoblastus sp. | reverse complement strand
TATCTCACCGACATCGGCCAGTGGTCGAAAGACGTCGCTGACATAATCGCCAAGGCTGAAAACATCGACATGACCGATGAGCATTGGGAAGTCGTCAACTTCTTGCGCGACTATTACGAAGAATATCAGATCGCGCCGGCCGTGCGTATCCTGGTCAAGGAGATGACCAAGAAATACGGCAAGGAAAAGGGCGACCAGAAGCATCTCTATGAGCTGTTCCCCTATGGACCGGCCAAGCAAGCCTGCAAAATCGCCGGCCTGCCCAAGCCGACCGGCTGCGTCTGACCCTGCTCTAAAGATCCGAGCGGACGACAAGAGGCCGCGGATCGGGGAGGAAAAATGTTAACAACGATCTACGCGACGGCGTTCTACGCGGCGTCGCTGCTATTGGCTGTCGCCCTTTTGCGGCGCATCTGGCTTTATGCAGCGACCCCCGCGCCGCTTAAAATCCCGACCACGCCGGCGCCGCTGACCAAAGGCGGCGTGGCGTTCAGGATGCTGCGCGAAGTCACCGTGTTCGAGAGCCTGTTCAAGGCCAACAAGTGGATCTGGCTGTTCGGCTGGGTCTTCCATGTGGCCCTGGCTCTCGTCCTGCTGCGCCATTTGCGCTATTTCCTCCAGCCCGTTCCGCTGCCTATCGTTCTCGTCCAGCCGCTCGGCGTTCTCGCCGCCTACGCCATGGTCGCGGGTCTCATCGGCCTGTGGGCGCGGCGCTTTCTGGTCGAGCGCATCCGCTATATCACCCGGCCGTCCGATCATTTGATGCTGGCCCTCCTGCTGGCGATCGCCGGCAGCGGCCTGGTGATGAAATATTTCGCCCGCACCGACATTGTCTCGGTCAAGGAATTCTTCCTCGGCCTGATCTATTTCGACTGGCGGCCCCTGCCGGCCGATCCGGCGCTCATCGTGCATCTCACCTTGGTGCTGACGCTGATGGTCGTCTTTCCCTTCTCCAAACTACTGCATGCGCCAGGGGTGTTCTTCAGCCCGTCGCGCAACCAGGCCGACGACACGCGCGAACGCCGCTACGTTCCCCCGCCGCGGCTCGAATCCGCGCCGCGGCGCAGTTGAGGGTTGAGCAATGGCCGAAGCAACCAGCGATTTCAAACCAAAGGAAATGGTCGACGGCGACCCGATCGAATTGCCGCACATCGCCTGTGGCGCCATGGCGGGTTCGAAGCCTTTGGTCGCCAAGCCGGCCCATCAGGAGGCGCTCGGCTTCCCCGGCGAGCTTGCGGACGACTGGCATGACAAGGCCATCGCGCGTCTCGGCGAACTGGTGAACCAGTCGCGCGCGCTGCGGGTCTATCTCGATTCCTGCGTCAAATGCGGCGCCTGCACCGACAAGTGTCATTATTTCCTCGGAACGGCGGATCCGAAGAACATGCCGGTGGCGCGCCAGGACCTGCTTCGCAAGGTCTATCGCCGCCATTTCACCTTCGCCGGCAAATATTTCCCGTCGCTCGTCGGCGCGGAGGACCTGACCAAGGAAGTCCTCGACGATTGGTACTCCTATTTCCATCAGTGTTCAGAATGCCGCCGCTGCTCGGTGTTCTGCCCCTATGGCATAGACACCGCGGAAATCACCATGGCCGGGCGGGATATTTTGGACTCGGTCGGCTATGGCGCGAAATATTCCAACGAGATCATCGGCAAGGTCTATACGGTCGGCAATAATCTCGGCCTGCCGCCCAAGGCTCTCCGCGCCACGCTGGAAGGTCTCGAGGAGGAGATCGAAGAAGAGACCGGACTGCCGGTCAAACTGCCGCTCGACGTGAAGGGCGCCGACATTCTCGTGGTCACGCCTTCCGCCGACTTTTTCGCCTCGCCGCATATGGAAGGCCTGATGGGCTACGCCAAGGTCTTTCACGAGGCGGGCGTCTCCTGGACCTTGTCCTCCTATGCTTCGGAAGCGGCCAATTTCGGCATTTTCATCGGCTCGCAGGAGAATATGCAGAAGGTCGCCATGCGCATTCGCGACGCGGCGCTCGACCTCGGCGTGAAGCGGCTCATCTTCGGCGAGTGCGGCCACGCCTGGCGCGTCGCCTATTCCTTCCTCAATACGCTCGCCGGACCCTTCGACTTCCTCGATCCCAATTATCCGATCCCGCAGCATATCTGCGAATTCACCTATGACCTGATCGAGAAGGGCAAGCTGAAGTTCGACAAGTCGAAGAACGACGAATTCCGCCTGACCTATCACGATTCCTGCAATGTCGCGCGCGCGTCTCGCATGGGCGACAAGCCGGGCGGCCAGTTCGAAATTCCGCGCGCTATTCTGCGTGAGGTCTGCAACCATTATTACGACATGGCGCCGGAAACGATCCGCGAGCAAACCTTCTGTTGCGGCGGCGGCGGCGGCCTCCTCACCGACGAAATCATGGATCTGCGCACCAAGGGCGCGTTGCCGCGCATGCGGGCGCTGAAAGAGGTCGCCGACGAACATGGCGTCACGCATATGGCCGCCATCTGCGCCATCTGCAAAACGCAGTTCGCGAAAGTGTTTCCGCAATACGGCTTCGATCGCGAGGCCATTGTCAGCGTGCATCAAATGGTCGCCAACGCCATCATTCTCACGGGTTCGACCCAGGAGCAGGAATTGGCGCAAAAAACCGAATCACAGGAGTGAAGCGATGAACGAAGAGGCTCAGACAAAAAATCTCACCTTTCGCCGCTTCAAAAATGGCGAGACCATGTGGGACTGGCCGGACCTGACGAAGAAGATTTTCCAGCAGGACAAGAGCTACAAGTGTCCCACCTACGTGCATCGCGCGCCGCCGTGCCAGGGCTCCTGCCCGTCCGGCCATGATATTCGCGGCTGGCTGTCGATCGCGCGCGGCATGGACAAGCCGCCGGTCGAAGGCATGACCTGGCAGGAATACGCCTTCCACCGCATGGTCGAGGCCAATCCCTTCCCCGCGAGCATGGGCCGCGTCTGTCCCGCTCCGTGCGAGGACGGCTGCAACCGCAACGAAGTGGACGATTTCGTCGGCATCAACGGCGTCGAGCAATATGTCGGCGACTGGGCGATCGAGCACAAGCTGCCCCTGCCGGAGGTTCCGGCTCAGTCGGGCAAGAAGGTGGCGGTGATCGGCGGCGGCCCCGGCGGCCTGTCGGCCGCCTGGTTCCTGCGCCGCAACGGCCATGCGGTGACCATTTTCGAGTCGCATGAACATCTCGGCGGCATGATGCGCTACGGCATTCCCGGCTATCGCACGCCGCGCGACATGCTCGACGCCGAAATCTCTCGCATCACCTCGCTCGACGGCGTGAGCGTCAAGACCGGCGTACGCGTCGGCGCGGACGTGACGATCGAAGAGTTGGAGCGCGATTACGACGCCATCTTCTGGGCGATCGGCGCGCAGAAAGGCCGGCCGCTGCCGGTGCCAGGCGCCGATGCGGTGAATTGCATCACCGGCGTCGAATTTCTCGATACCTTCAACCGCGGCTGGCTGTTCTCGACGGCGAAACAGATCATCGTGGTCGGCGGCGGCGACACGTCGATCGACGTCGCCTCGGTGGCGCGGCGCCTCGGCCATATCGGCAAATCGCACCGCCACGACACCAACGCCGAGTCGGGCGTCTTCGGCCATACCGCCCATGACGTCGCCGGCGCTCTGGAGCGCGAGGGCGTCAAGTCGACCCTGACTTCGCTCTTCCCGGTCGAAAAGATGACCGCCGCCGAGCGCGAGCGCGAGGACGCCAAGCGCGAAGGCGTGGACATTCGCGGCGGCGTCATGCCGCTCGAAGTGATCAAGAACGATCAAGGCGTCGCCACGGGCTTACGCATGTGCGAATGCACGATGAAGGGCATGGTTCCGGTCCCGGTCGAGGGCACGGAATTCGTCCTCGAATGCGACATGATCATTTCCGCCATCGGCCAGATGGCCGATCTGTCGGAGGGTCTGGAGTCGCTCGACAGCGGCCGCTCGTCGATCGCCATCGACGGCCTCTATAAGGTGCGCGGCAAGGAAAAGCATTTCGCCGGCGGCGACGCCGTGCGGCCGCATCTCCTGACCACCGCCATCGGCCACGGCCGCGTCGCCGCCGAGACCATCGACCATTTCCTCCACGGCTCGCTGGAAGACAAAAGGCCGAAGGTGGACGTGCATCAGTTCAACCTGCTGGAGGAGTTGCACCAGCGCCATCTCGACCCGTCGCCTTACGATCACAAGCAGGTGCGCGGCACGTCGGGGAGCAAATTCGCCATCCATAATTACGAGGATCGCGGCGCGACCCAGATCATCCCGCACAAGGATCTGTTCAAGGGCCATTTCTCCTATGTCGCCCGTTCCACGCGCGACGAGCGCCACGTCGACGCCGAACATGTTTTGGGCGATTTCGCCGAGCGCATCGTCGGCTTCTCCGAAGAGCAGGCGCAGAAGGAAGGCAAGCGCTGCATGTCCTGCGGCATGTGCTTCGAATGCGACAATTGCGTCATCTTCTGCCCGCAGACGGCGGTGTCGCGCGTGCCGAAGAAGGAGCGGGCGCTGGGCCGCTATGTGCAGACCGATTATGGAAAATGCATCGGCTGTCATATCTGCGCCGACGTCTGCCCGACCGGCTACATCCAGATGGGTCTCGGGGAATAGGCATGAAGCGCGCGACGCTCATTATGCTTGCGGCGGGGCTGCTGATTGCGGCCTCGGCGGCCTTCGCCGAAGAGGCCGCCGGCGGCCGCGTTCCTGTCCCGCATCCGCCCAAGGGGAAAGGCACACATTGCGTCGCGCCCATTCCCTTCATGCGGCGCTATCACATGATGATGCTCTATCATCACCGCAAGCAGTATGTGCATGAGGGCATCACAACCAAGCAATACGACATTGCGCGCTGCGTCTCGTGCCACGCGGTGAAAGGCCCCGACGGCAAATACGTCACCTACGCCAGCCCAAAACATTTCTGCCGCTCCTGCCATGATTACGAGGCGGTCAAGATCGATTGTTTCGAGTGTCACAATTCCGTGCCGCCGGCCGCGAACAAGTCGGCCGACGCCGGGACGATGACCAAAGAAAGCGAGGCGGATGCGGCGCGGTTGGCGGATTATCTCAAAAACGCCAAGCCGGCGGTGGAGCGGGAGAGCGGACAATGAGCGATTCCTGTCGCAAAGGGTCCTGCTGCAAGGACAAGGATGCGGGCGTCGAGCGCCGCACGTTTCTGCAGGCCGCCGGCGCTTTCGCGGCCACGGTCATCGCGCCCGGCGTCACGCTTTACGCCTATGGCGCGCGCGGGGACGAGGCGAGACCGCCGAACCAACCGGTTTCTTCCAAACAGCGATGGGGCCTGCTGATCGACGTCAACAAATGCAAGCCTGACTGCAACGCCTGCGTCACCGCCTGCAACGATTATAACGGCCTCGCGCGCACCGGACGGCCGGAGATCGATCCGCAATGGATTCGCAAGGTCACGCTGAAAGACCCGCAGACGGGCGCCATCAGTTCGGCGCCGGTCATGTGCCAGCATTGCGCGGAGGCGCCTTGCGTCTATGTCTGCCCGACCGGCGCCTCGTTCAAGCGCGCCGACGGCATCGTCCTGGTCGATAAGCACATCTGCATCGGCTGCCGCTATTGCATGATGGCCTGCCCATACAAGGCGCGTTCCTTCATCCACTACAATGAGGAAAATCAGAAGGTCAACAATCCCAGCGGCAGGGGCACGGTGGAAGGCTGCACGCTTTGCGTCGACCGGGTCGACGCCGGTGAGCGCCCGGCCTGCGTCGACGCCTGCGCCAAGGACGGCCATGGCGCGCTGATCTTCGGCGATCTCAACGATCCCGAGAGCGAAATCTCCAAGGCCCTGCGCGGCCTGCCCACGGTCAAATTGCGCGCCGATCTCGAAACCGATCCGGGCGTGCAATACGCCAATCTGAAATGATGTGACGCCGCGGGCGGCGCAGCGCCGTCCCGCACAGACACAGGCGAAGCGAAAACTTGGGAGAGCGCCGATGGCGCAAGTGAAATACCACCGGCTGACGTCGCATAGTCCGGCTTTCTGGACGCTGATCCTGCTGCATGTGGTGATCGTGGCGGCGGGCCTGGGTTCGGCCTTCTATATGGAGACCAATGGCCACTATGTGACCGGAATGACCAACCAGATCGTCTGGGGAACGCCGCATGTCTTCGCGGTCTTCCTGATCGTTTCGGCTTCGGGCGCGCTCAATGTCGCTTCGGTGTCCTCGGTGTTCAATCGCCTCGCCTACAAGCCTTTCGCGCGCCTGTCGGGCATTCTCGCCATTGCGTTGCTTGCCGGCGGCCTCATGGTGCTGGTGCTCGATTTGGGACGGCCCGAGCGGGTGTTCATCGCCATGACCACCTATAATTTCAAGTCGATCTTCGCCTGGAACATCTATCTTTATACGGGCTTCATGGCGATCGTCGTCGGCTATCTGTTTTCGATGATGGATCGACGCGTGTCGCGCATGACGGTGGTCGGCAAAGCCTTCGGCTGGACGGCTTTTTCCTGGCGTCTGATTCTCACCACCGGCACCGGCTCGATTTTCGGCTTTCTTGTCGCCCGCGACGCGGTTTCCGGCGCGATCATGGCGCCGATCTTCATTGCCTCGTCGCTCGTCTACGGCCTCGCCTTCACCGTTCTGGTGATTATGACCATGTCGAT
Organism: uncultured Rhodoblastus sp.; assembly: GCA_964425315.1. Lineage (GTDB taxonomy): Bacteria > Pseudomonadota > Alphaproteobacteria > Rhizobiales > Beijerinckiaceae > Rhodoblastus. The sequence goes on along the minus strand of CAYRNB010000041.1, from coordinate 16,025 downwards.
CGAGACCCGCGAAACGCTGTGCACGCGGGAAATGGTCTTCAAGTTCCGCGGCCTCCTGGCGGTCTTTTCGCTGTCGGTCCTGTTCCTGACGGCGATCCTGATCGTGAGCAAAATCTACGTGCCGCGCACGCAGGGCGTGGAGGCGTTCCTGCTGCTGACCGGTGGCGTCTATCCCCTGGTGTTCTGGGTCGGCCAGGTCCTCGTCGGCAGTGTCGCGCCGCTCTTAATTCTCGCCTTCATGCCGCAGGGCCGCGACGGGCGGAAAATGCTCGGCGTCGCTTCCTTTCTGTTCCTGATCGGCGGCCTGGCGCAAATGTACGTCTTCATCATCGGGACGCAGGCCTATCCGCTGAACATCTTCCCCGGCTATCAGGTTTCCAGCAGTTTCTATGACGGCGTGATCAATTCCTACACGCCCAGCCTGCCCGAAATCTTCTTAGGCCTGAGCGGCATATCCGTCGCCATGCTGATCACGACCCTCGCTTTCCGGCTGCTGCCCTTCCTGCCCCAGGGCATTGCGTTGGAGCCCGCCGAAGCCACGGTGGAGAGCGGAGCGGCCGCATGACAAGATTCTTCGTTTCGGCGGCGGCGAAATCCTCCGGCAAGACGACGATCTCCATCGGCCTCGCCGCCGCCTTTTCCGCGCGAGGCCTGAAAGTGCAAACTTACAAGAAGGGGCCGGATTATATCGATCCGATGTGGCTCGCGCGCGCCAGCGGCAGGGCGAGCTACAATCTCGATTTCAACACCCAGAGCCCGGCGGAGATTCTCGGCGTCTACGGCCAGCATTATGGCGACGCCGATCTCGCGCTCATCGAAGGCAACAAGGGCCTGCATGACGGCGTCGATCCGAAGGGAACGGACTCCAGCGCCGCGCTCGCCAAGTTTTTGCGCGCGCCCGTCATTCTCGTCGTCGATACGATCGGCATGGCGCGCGGCATAGCGCCACTGCTCCTCGGCTACCAAAACTTCGACCGCGACGTGGAAATCGCGGGCGTCATTCTCAACAAATTCGGCTCGTCGCGGCAGGAAGGCAAATTGCGCCAGGCGATCGAAAATTACACCGATCTGCGCGTATTGGGCGCTTTGTCGCGCGACGCCGGCCTCAACCTCAACGAGCGCCACCTCGGCCTCATCACGCCGAGCGAGGCGCCGCAGGCCGACGCCGTGATCGCGCGTGCGAAAAACATCGTGACGCAGGGGGTCGATCTCGACGCCCTGCTCGCCGCGGCGAGGCGCGACGAGCCGGCAATTCCGTCGCTGTTGCGCGGAAGGTCGCGGCCGGACGTCACGCTCGCCATCGCGCGCGACCAGGCTTTCGGCTTCTATTACGCCGACGATCTCGACGCCTTGCGGCGCGCCGGGGCGCGGCTCGTCTTCTTCGACGCCCTGCGCGACGCCGATCTGCCGCGATGCGACGGCCTGTTCGTCGGCGGCGGTTTTCCCGAAACCCAGGCCGCCGGCCTCGCCGCCAATCAATCCTTGCGCGAAGAAATCCGCAAGGCGATCGAAGCCGGGCTTCCGGCCTACGCCGAATGCGGCGGGCTGATGTATCTGTCGCGCTCGATCTCCTATAAGGGCGCGCGCCATGACATGGTCGGAATCATTCCCGCCGACGCGGTCATGGGCGACAGGCCGCAGGGGCGGGGACTGGTGCGGGTCGAGACGACGGCGCGGGCGCCCTGGCCAGGGACGCAACCCGGCGAAACCATAAGGGCGCATGAATTCCATCACGCGCGGCTGGAGAA
>CAYRNB010000041.1:0-14177 GCA_964425315.1 uncultured Rhodoblastus sp. | reverse complement strand
GCCCATATCGCCGGACTCGAAGGAATTGAACTCGGTCCGAAACATTGGGACGTCCTCAATTACCTGCGCGAGGAATATTTCGAAAACAACCAGAGCACGCCCAATACGCGCACCATTCTCAAGGCCATGTCGGAAAAATGGGGCGAGCGGGTCGATCAGAAGACGCTTTACGACCTTTTTCCGCTCGATCCGTCGAAACAGGGCGGCAAGATCGCCGGGGTCGCCGAAAGCCGCCGCAAGGGCGGCTACTGACGCTTTTTCAGCAAAAATTTACCCGCGTACAAGAGGTTGCGCCGGAAAGTGGGTTCCACGTTCCGGCGTCATCTTTTCCGTCGCCGTCCCGTTGAGTTTCGGCGGCGCCGACACCAAATCTCACGACTGAGATCCAATGGCTGTGCGCGAAGATGGCGCGCGAAGGAAATGCAGGAGAATTCGGCATGTTGGGATGGTTGTTCGGCCCCGGCGACAATTTCAAAACGCTTTCGCCCGGCGAAGTGCGCGATATGATCCACGACAAGAGCAGTCCCTATGTGCTCGTCGACGTGCGCGAGGACAAGGAATGGGTGCTTGGCCGCATCCCGGGCGCCATTCACGTTCCGCTGTCGCGCTTCGCCCAGGCCGCCGACCGAATCCCGAAGGACAAGCAGATCATCTTCTATTGCGCCACCGGCATGCGCTCGCGCACCGCCCTGCGCCTCGCCAAACAGGCGGGATTGACGGCGGAGGCGCATCTGGAAGGCGGCCTGTCGCATTGGCGGCGATTCGATCTGCCGATCATCCGTTAAGCCGGTTTCCGGCGTTCATTCCGCGCCGTGGCTCGCGGCCCAGCGCAGGATGGAGCGGGCGTCCATCGCGCCCGCCTGGCGCGCGATCTCGCGGCCGTCGCGGATCAGGACCAGGGTCGGAATGCTGCGAATGCCGAAACGCGCCGCGGTTTCCCGCAGGCGCTCGGTGTCGACCTTGAGGCAGCGAACGCGCGTGTCGAGGCTTTTCGCGGCGGCGGCGAATTGGGGCGCCATCATCTTGCACGGCCCACACCATTCCGCCCAGAAATCGACGAGAATCGGCAGATTGGTGCGCGCGACATGACGCGCGAAAGCGGCGTCGTCGCGCGCTTCGATCGCCCCGACAAAGAGCGGCGCGCCGCAGGCGCCGCAGTCGGGACGTTTGCCGTCGGCCAGTTTGGCGCGCTGGGCGCGATTGACGCCGCCGCATTGCGGGCAGACGACCAGAACTTCGTCGTCTTTGAGCATGGTCCCCTCCAGAGTGTGATAAGCGCCATCCTGGCGCAGCCGCTCGGCAAATTAGGCTTGGCAAATTCTGCAACTATATATAATATTCAAATATGCAAATCTATAGGGGGATTTCATGTCGATTAATGACGCCGTGCGCGCTTTGGCCGGGACGATGGTGCTGATTTCCGTAGCGCTGGTCTATTTCGTCTCGCCCTGGTTCCTGCTGTTCACCGCCTTCATCGGCGCCAATTTGGTGCAGTCCGCCTTCACCGGCTTCTGCCCGCCGGCGATCCTGTTCAAAAGGATCGGTATGCGGTGAGGGGGCGAACCTCTTCTGGTTTAGCAGGATTTTTGTCCGAAAACCGGCGACCGCTTTTTGGAGATCCTGCTTAGCCGGAAAATTTCGGCAGCAGGGCCGTTCGCCGCTCCAGCACGAAAGCCTTGAATTTCTGCGCCGCCATGCTCGGCTCGCGGTCGGCGCGATGGAGCAGGAACCATTGCCGCACCAGCGGCAGACCGGCGACCTGCAGGGTGATCAGGTGGCGGTCGGCGATTTCGGTCATGCAGGTATGGGCGGAAATGATGGCGATCCCGAGCCCCGCCATCACCGACTGCTTGATCGTTTCATTGGTCCCCATTTCGACAATGTCGAAGGGCCTTCCGCCGCTCAACCGTTCGAGAAAGCGCTCCATAAGGATGCGTGTTCCCGACCCTTGCTCGCGCGCCAAAAAAGTCTCCGACAGCAGGTCTTCGGCGATAATGTCGGGGTCGCCGTCCAGCCGGTGGCCGGGCGGCGCGATCATCACATGCGGATGGTCGCCGAGCGTGGCGCTTTCGACGCGGACATGCGCGGGCGGGCGACCCATCATCACCAGGTCGTATTCGCTGCGCTCGACGCCGCGGATGATCTCGCCACGGTTGCCGATCGAAAGATTCACGCGCACGCCTGGATTTTCGCGATTGAACGCGGCGACGAAATAGGGCGCGAGATATTTGCCGGTGCTGACCACGCCGAAAACCAGCGAGCCGGTCGCGCCCGCCTGCAGCGCGGCGATGCGCTCCGTCGTGCGCGCCGCCAGCCTTTCGACATCCTGCGCCATGGCCAGCAATTCGGCGCCGATCTCGGTCGGCGCAAAGGGCGCGCCCGCCTCGCGCTGGAACAGGGGCGCGCCTACCATCTCTTCCAGCAGTTTCAACTGAATGCTGATCGCCGGCGGCGTCACGTTAAGCGCCAGCGCGGCGCCGCTGACTGAGCCGCGCTCCGCCGTGGCGGCGAAAGCGCGCAATTGCTTTCGCGTCAGTCCGCGCAGATCGGGCATCTTCCGGCGTCCTCTCCCTGCAGCCGGCGCAACCGGCCATTTCACAGGCCTGCCATCATTATTTTAGGTAATCTAAACCTCCGTTGCGGATTTTTAAATTTATTTTTGGCTCACCATGCGCCATCTTGGCATTCACAACAAGCCGCGCGAGCGGCGAGGGGGGAAGCGACAATGAGCAGTATGGACGCATCGGCGCGCCACGCCGAGGGCGAGAGCCTGAAATCGTTCCTGGCCGCTTGGAGCGCCGAAGGGCCCGGCCGCGACAGTATCGCCGCCGTCGTCGCGGCTTTGGCCGACGCTGGCATGGCCATAGCGGGAATCGTCGCGCGCAGTCCGCTGATGGGCGTTCTCAACGGTCCGGCCGTTCCGATCGCGGCCGGCGGGCAGCCGAGGCGCAAGCCCGAAGCGCTCGCCGACGAGGCTCTGATCGCGGCTTTGCGCCGCACCTCGACGGCCTATTACGCTTCCGACGAGGAAGACGCTATCCTGACCCTCAAGGCCGACGGCGATCTGGCGGTCGCGGCCGATCCGCTCGACAGCACAGACATTTGCGCCGACATCACGCTCGGGACGCTTTTTTCCGTCTTTCCGGCCTCGCCCGAGGGCGCGACGGAATCTTTCTTCCGTCCCGGCTCCGAGCAGGTGGCGGCCGGCTATATCGCCTATGGTCCGCATACGGCGCTGGTCTTCACCCTGGGCGAGGGCGTGGCCCATTTCGTCCTAGACCCGGAGAAAAAAGAGTTTCGTCTCATCGACGATTCCCTCAAAATCTCCGTGGCGACGCGCGAATACGCCATCAACGCATCGGATTATCGCCACTGGCTCGCGCCGGTGCGCACTTTTGTCGATGATTGCATCGAGGGGACGCGCGGCCCGCACGGCAAGGATTTCAACATGCGTTGGCTGGGATCGCTCGTCGCGGAGACCCATCGTATTCTGATGCGCGGCGGGGTCTTCCTTTATCCCGGCGATCAGCGTCCCGGCTATGAGCAAGGGCGCCTGAGCCTGATCTTCCAGGCCAACGCCATCGCCATGGTGTCCGAGCAGGCCGGCGGCGGCGCAACCGACGGTTACCGGCGGATTCTTGACAAGAAAGCTTCTGAAATGAGCCAGCGCAGCCCGCTTGTTTTCGGCTCCGCCGAGAAAGTGGAGCGCATCGCCGCCTATTTCACCGACGCCGCCTTCGAACGCGTTCGCTCGCCGCTCTTCGGCGAACGCGGCCTGTTTCACGCCTGAGGTCCTTAAATGTCGATCAAACATCCTGTCATTTCCGTCGTCGGCTCCTCGGGCGCAGGCACGAGCACGGTCAAGTTCACCTTCGACCAGATTTTCCGTCGCGAGGGCATCGTCGCAGCCTCGATCGAAGGCGACGCCTTCCATCGCTTTGACCGCGCCGAAATGAAGGCCGAAACGGCGCGCCGCAACGATGTCGGCGACCACACGTTCAGCCATTTCTCGGTCGACGCCAATCTGCTCAAGGAGTTGGAAGAGTCGCTGCGCACCTATGGCGAAACCGGAAAATGCCGCTCGCGCACCTATGTGCATGATGAGAACGAAGCCGAGTTGCACGGCGTGCCGCCAGGCCAATTCACCGATTGGCGCGAGGTCGGCGAAGATTCTGACGTGTTGTTCTATGAAGGCCTGCATGGCGCGGTGAAGACGGAAGGGATCGACATCGCCGGCCACGCCGACCTGAAGATCGGCGTCGTCCCGGTCATCAACCTCGAATGGATTCAGAAGATCCATCGCGACAGGGCGTCGCGCGGCTATACGACAGAGGCCGTGACGGACACGATTCTGCGCCGCATGCACGCCTATGTTCACGTCATTACTCCGCAATTCACCCAGACGGACATCAATTTCCAGCGCGTGCCGGTGGTGGACACGTCCAATCCCTTCATCGCGCGCTGGATTCCGACGGCGGGCGAATCCCTGGTGGTCATCCGCTTCCGCGATCCGCGCGGAATTGATTTCCCCTATCTGGTGTCCATGATCCAGAATAGCTGGATGAGCCGCGCCAATTCCATCGTCATCCCCGCCGACAAGCTCGACCTCGCCATGCAGCTCATCCTCACGCCGATGATTCTTCGGCTGATCGAGCGCGGCCGCCGGTCGAAGTGAGGCGGTTTTCCGCGTCAGAAGCGCACGAAACCCGACGCGTCCAAGTTTGAAAGGATTTTTTAAAATGAGCGAGACAGTGCTGGCCCCGCGTGCGGCGAAAGAGACCGTTCCCTTCAAGGACATGGCCAACGCCATCCGCGCGCTGGCGATGGACGCGGTGGAAAAGGCCAAATCCGGCCATCCCGGCATGCCCATGGGCATGGCCGACGTCGCGACCGTGCTTTTCACGCGATTCATGAACGTCGATCCGGCCGATCCGTCCTGGCCCGACCGCGACCGCTTCGTCCTGTCGGCCGGCCACGGCTCGATGCTGCAATATGCGCTCCATTACCTTCTCGGCTATTCCGACATGCCGATCGAGGAGCTGCAAAAATTCCGCCAGCTCGGCAGCCACACCGCCGGCCATCCGGAATATGGCCATACGCTCGGCGTGGAGACCACGACCGGGCCGCTTGGCCAGGGCATAGCCACGGCCGTCGGCATGGCGTTGGCCGAGCGCATGCTCAACGCCCGCTATGGCGACGATCTCGTCAATCACTACACCTATGTCATCGCCGGCGACGGCTGCCTGATGGAAGGCATCAGCCATGAAGCGATCGACCTCGCCGGCCATCTGGAGCTGGGCAAGCTGATCGTCCTTTGGGACGACAACCATATTTCGATCGACGGCTCCACCAACCTCTCGACCTCCACCGACCAGATGCGCCGCTTCGAGGCGGCGGGTTGGAATGTCGCGCAGGTCAATGGTCATGACGAAAGCCAGATCGAGGCGGCCATCGCCTTGGCGCGGACGCAGTTCGATCGGCCCTGGCTGATCGCCTGCGACACCACCATCGGCTATGGCGCGCCGACCCGCGCCGGCACGTCCAAGGCGCATGGCGAGCCGCTCGGGGCGGAGGAAATCGCCGGCGCGCGCGAAAGGCTCGACTGGCCGCACACGCCCTTCGTCGTGCCCGAGCCGATCCTCAACGAATGGCGCAAGGTCGCGCAGCGCGGCGCGGAGGCGCATACGCAATGGAAGACGCGGCTCGCCGGCGCCGAAAAGGGCGCGCAGTTCAAGGAACAGATTTTCGGCAGCGCGCAGAAGCAGATCGACGCCGCCCTGAACGAACTGATCGCCAAGCATCTGACGGAAAAGCCTAAGATCGCCACGCGCAAGGCTTCGGAAATCGCGCTCGCCGCGATCAACGGCGCCTGCGATGTGACAATTGGCGGCTCGGCCGACCTCACCCATTCGAATCTCACCATCACCAAGGGGTTGGAGCCGATCCGGCCGGGCGAATATGGCGGCCGCTACATCCACTATGGCGTGCGCGAGCACGGCATGGCCGCGGCGATGAACGGCCTCGCCCTGCATGGCGGCTTCATCCCCTATGGCGGCACCTTCCTGGTGTTCACCGATTACGCCCGCGGCGCCATCCGCCTCTCCGCCCTGATGGGCCAGCGCGTCATCTACGTGATGACGCACGATTCCATCGGCCTCGGTGAGGACGGCCCCACCCATCAGCCGGTCGAGCATATGGCCGCCTTGCGCGCCATGCCCAATCTGCTGGTCTTCCGTCCGGCTGACGCCGTCGAGACGGCGGAAGCCTGGCAGGTCGCGCTCGCCCAGAAGGCGACGCCTTCGCTGCTCGCCCTCACCCGCCAGGGCCTGCCGGCCTTGCGCGTCGAGGCCTCGGCGGAAAACCTGACCGCCAAGGGCGCCTATGTCCTGCGCGAAGCCGACGGCCCGCGCGACGTGACCCTGCTCGCCACCGGCTCGGAAGTCGAGATCGCCGTCAATGCGGCGGAAAAGCTCGCAGCCGTTGGCGTGAAGGCGGCGGTCGTCTCCATGCCGTGCTGGGAGCTGTTCGAGGCGCAGAGCGACGATTATCGCAGCGCCGTGCTCGGGACCGCGCCGCGCGTCGGCGTCGAGGCGGCGCTCCGCTTCGGCTGGGACCGCTGGCTCGGCGAAAAAAGCGCCTTCATCGGCATGAAGGGCTTCGGCGCCTCGGCGCCTGCCGGCGATCTCTACAAATATTTCGGCATTACGGCGGACGCCGTGGCCGAGGCCGCAAAAAAACTGGTCTGAACGAACAAGAGGAAACGCAAATGGCCCGCATCACCCTGAGACAATTGCTCGACCACGCGGCCGAGCGCTCCTATGGCGTGCCCGCCTTCAACGTCAACAATATGGAGCAGGCGCTCGCCATCATGGAGGCGGCCCGCTCGGTCAACGCCCCAGTCATCATCCAGGCGAGCCGCGGCGCGCGCGCTTACGCCGGCGACATCATGCTCGCCAAGATGATGGAGGCGCTCGAGGACATGTATCCCGAGATTCCGCTGTGCATCCACCAGGATCACGGCGAAAAGGTCTCCACCTGCCTTTCGGCGATCCAGAACGGCTTCACTTCGGTGATGATGGACGGTTCGCTCAAGGAAGACGGCAAGACCCCGTCGACTTACGACTATAACGTCGCCATCACCGCGGAAGTCGCCCGCCTCGCCCATATGGTCGGCGCGTCCGTCGAAGGCGAACTGGGTTGCCTCGGCTCGCTCGAAAGCGGCCATGGCGAAGCCGAAGACGGCCACGGTTTCGAAGGCAAGCTCGATCGTTCGCAATTGCTGACCGACCCCGACGAGGCGCAGCGCTTCGTCGCCGCCACCAAGGTGGACGCGCTCGCCGTGGCGATCGGCACCTCGCACGGCGCCTACAAGTTCACCAAAAAGCCGACCAGCGAAGTGCTGGCCATGGATGTGATCGAGAAGATTCACGCCAAACTGCCCAACACCCATATCGTCATGCACGGCTCGTCCTCCGTGCCGCAGGAATATCGCGAATTGTTCAACGCCAATGGCGGCGAAATGCGCGAGACCTACGGCGTGCCGGTCGAGGAGATCGTGCGCGGCATCAAATTCGGCGTGCGCAAGGTCAATATCGACACCGACCTGCGCCTTGCCGCGGCGGCGGAATTCCGCCGCGTCGCCACCAAGAACAAGTCGGAATTCGACCCGCGCAAATTCCTGAAGCCCGCGATGGACGCGATGAGCAAAGTCTGCCGCGACCGTTTCGAGGCTTTCGGCTGCGCCGGTCAGGCCGCCCATATCAAGGTCAAGCCGATGAGCGAGATGGCGAAGCTTTACGCCAGCGGCGCGCTCGATCCGCGAATCCCGACCAAATCGGCCGCCTGAATGAAATTCCGGCGCGCTTTCCCGGGAGGAGAACGCGCCGGCGCGTCGAGCGAAATTTTCGAAGAATCCGCGTCAAGGCAACGCCACGGGATCGCTCGCCCGGAAAGGATCGACGCATTCGCACAGGGACATTTACGAAGGACAAGAAAATGGACCAGTCAGACCGCTACGCCAATTTGAAGCTCAAGGAAGCCGACCTGATCGCCGGCGGCCAGCATGTTCTCGTCGCCTATAAGATGAAGCCCAAGCCGATTGGCGGCACGTATCTCCAGGCCGCGGCGCATTTCGCCGCCGAATCCTCGACCGGCACCAATGTCGAAGTCTCGACCACCGACGATTTCACCCGAGGCGTGGACGCGCTTGTTTACGAGATCGACGAAGCCAAGCACGTCATGAAGATCGCCTATCCGATCGACTTGTTCGACCGCAACATCATCGACGGCCGCGCAATGATCGCCTCGTTCCTGACGCTGACCATCGGCAACAACCAGGGGATGGGCGACATCGAATATGGCAAGATGCACGACTTCTACGTGCCGCCGGCCTATTTGAAACTGTTCGACGGCCCTTCGACCACGATCAAGGATCTGTGGCGCGTGCTCGGCCGCCCGGTGGTCGATGGCGGCTTCATCGTCGGCACGATCATCAAGCCCAAGCTCGGCCTGCGTCCGAAACCCTTCGCCGACGCCTGCTATGACTTCTGGCTCGGCGGCGATTTCATCAAGAACGACGAGCCGCAGGGCAACCAGACCTTCGCGCCGTTCAAGGAAATGGTGCGCCTGGTCAGCGACGCCATGGTCCGCGCCCAGGACAAGACCGGCGAGGCCAAGCTGTTCTCGTTCAACATCACCGCCGACGATTATCACGAGATGATCGCGCGCGGGGAATATGTCCTGGAGACTTTCGGCCCCAACGCCGACCATTGCGCCTTCCTGGTCGACGGCTATGTCGCGGGTCCGGCGGCGATCACCACCGCCCGCCGGCATTTCCCCAAGCAATATCTGCACTACCATCGCGCCGGCCACGGGGCCGTGACCTCGCCCAATTCGAAGCGCGGCTACACCGCCTTCGTCCTGTCGAAAATGGCGCGTCTGCAGGGCGCCTCGGGCATCCACACCGGCACCATGGGCTATGGCAAGATGGAAGGCGAGCCCGCCGACAAGGCCATGGCCTATATGATCACCGACGACAGCGCCGACGGCCCCTTCTACCACCAGGAATGGCTCGGCATGAATCCGACGACGCCGATCATTTCCGGCGGCATGAACGCCCTGCGCATGCCGGGCTTCTTTGAAAATCTCGGCCATTCCAACCTGATCATGACCGCGGGCGGCGGCGCCTTCGGCCATATCGACGGCGGCGTGGCCGGCGCCAAATCGCTGCGCCAGGCGGAACAGTGCTGGAAGTCCGGCGCCAATCCGATCGAATTCGCCAAAGACCACCGCGAATTCGCCCGCGCCTTCGAGAGCTTCCCGCATGACGCGGACCAACTCTTCCCCGGCTGGCGCAAAAAGCTCGGCGCCGCCGCCGCGTAAAGACGATAGACGGACGTCGGCCGCTTGATCGCGGCCGGCGCCCGACGCCCGAGCAGGCAAAAGAAGAAAAGGATTCTGGGGATGAAACCGTTCGATCGTTCGATCAAAATCGCGCCGTCGATTCTCTCGGCCGATTTCGCCAATTTCGGCGCCGAATGCCGCGCCATCGAGGCGCAGGGCGCCGACTGGGTGCATGTCGATGTGATGGACGGCCATTTCGTGCCCAACATCACCTTCGGCCCCGCCACTTGCGCCGCCATACGCAAGCACATCAAGGGCGTGATGGACGTGCATCTGATGATTGCGCCCGTGGATCCCTATATCGAGGCCTTCGTCAAATCCGGCGCCGACATCGTCACCGTCCACGCCGAGGCAAGCCCGCATCTCGACCGCTCGCTGCAACTGGTGCGCTCGTTCGGCGCCAAGGCGGGCGTGTCGCTCAATCCTTCGACGCCGGCGAACGCCATCGAATTCGTGCTCGACCGCATCGACCTCGTGCTGATCATGACGGTCAATCCAGGCTTCGGCGGCCAGAGCTTTATTGAGAGCCAGATCGAGAAGGTGCGCCAGATTCGCGCCATGATCGGCGACCGCCCGATCCATATCGAGATCGACGGCGGCATTACCCCGGAAACGGCGCCGCTGGTCGCCGCGGCCGGCGCCGACGCGCTTGTCGCGGGCTCGGCCGTGTTCAAGGGCGGCTCGGTCGAAACGCCGGAGGTCTATGGCCGCAACATCGCGGCCATTCGCGCGGCGGCGGAAGCGGCGCGGGCCAAGGCGGCGGCGTGAGCGGAATTCACCGCCGAGTCTGCTTCAATTCGTTCAGGAAGGCGCGCGCGAGCGGCGATAGTTTCTTGCCGGCGAGATAAACGACGTTCCACTGGCGCAGCAGGGGAAAGCCCTGCGCGTCCAGTTCGCGCAAGGCGCCGGAGGGCGAATCGAGCGCGATCACATGGCGCGACAGAACGGCGAGGCCCAGTCCCGCGGCGACAGCTTGTTTGATCGTCTCGTCGCTGCCGAGACTCATGCGCGTCGCCGGGTGCAGTTCGTGCTCGGCGAAAAAGCGCTCGGTCGCCTGCCGCGTGCCAGAACCCGGCTCACGCATGATGAAAGGCTCGCGCGCCAGCCGTTCGGGCGGAATCGCCTTTTCCGCGCAGAGCGGATGGTTTGACGCCGCCAGAACCACCAGGGGATTTTCGGCGATGGGCGCGGCGACGACGTCCAATTCCTGCGGGACCTGGCCGAGAATGTAAAGATCGTCGAAGTTCTGGCGCATCCGCTCGAGAATCTGGTCGCGGTTGACCACTTCCAGCACGAATTCGATTTTGGGATGGCGGCGGCAGAAATCGCCGATGAGTTTTGTCGCGAAATAACGGGCCGTGGTGATCATCGCGAGCTTGAGGCGGCCGCTCTCCAGCCCCTGCATTTCCGCAAGCTCCATCCCTAAAAGCTCCAGACGGTCGAGCATGTCGCGACTGGCCGCGGCGACGATGCGCCCCGCCTCGGTGAGATGGAGTTTCTTGCCCACCTGCTCATGCAGGGGAAGACCAAAACTCTCCGCAAGCTGCTTGATCTGAATGGAAAAGGCCGAAGGCGTCATATGCATCTCTTCGGCCGCCCGCGTCATGTTCATATGACGCTCGAGCGCGGAAAAGAGGCGCAATTGATGGAGCGTCACCCGGCGCAGCATTGTTTACTCCAGTAAACAGTAACATTCTAAACAATGAACTTCACTCTAACAAGCTCCCTGACTAATGTCCGGGCAACTGCTCAAACGGCAAGCAACCAGATGAAGGGAAGGGAGCGCCATGGACAGCAAAATGAAAGAAATCAAGGGCAAGGAACGCTACAAGGCCGGCGTTCTGAAATATGCCCAAATGGGCTATTGGAACGGCGAATACGAGCCCAAGCCCACCGACATTATCGCGCTTTTCCGCATCACGCCGCAAGAAGGCGTGGATCCGATCGAAGCCGCCGCCGCGGTCGCGGGCGAATCCTCCACCGCCACCTGGACGGTGGTGTGGACCGACCGTCTCACCGCCTGCGATTCCTATCGCGCCAAAGCCTATCGGGTCGATCCCGTGCCCGGCGCGGAAGGCCAGTATTTCGTCTACGTCGCCTATGATTACATCCTGTTCGAGGAAGGCTCGATCGCGAATCTTACCGCCTCGATCATCGGCAATGTCTTCTCGTTCAAGCCGCTCAAGGCGGCGCGTCTTGAAGACATGTATTTCCCGCCGGCCTATGTGAAGACTTTTAAGGGCCCGCCGACCGGCATTGTCGTCGAGCGCGAGCGCCTCGACAAATTCGGCCGTCCGCTGCTCGGCGCGACGACCAAGCCGAAGCTCGGCCTCTCCAGCAAGAACTACGGCCGCGTCGTCTATGAGGGCCTCAAGGGCGGCCTCGACTTCATGAAGGACGACGAGAACATCAATTCGCAGCCCTTCATGCACTGGCGCGACCGTTTTCTTTACTGCATGGAGGCGGTGAACAAGGCCTCCGCGGTCACGGGCGAGGTCAAGGGCCACTATCTCAACATCACCGCCGGCACGATGGAGGAAATGTACCGCCGCGCCCAGTTCGCCAAGGAGCTTGGCTCGGTCATCGTCATGATCGATCTCATCATCGGCTATACGGCGATCCAGTCTATTTCCGAATGGTGCCGACAGAACGACATGATTCTGCATCTGCACCGCGCCGGCCACGGCACTTACACCCGGCAGAAAAACCACGGCATTTCCTTCCGCGTCATCGCCAAATGGATGCGCCTCGCCGGCGTCGACCACATCCACGCCGGCACGGCGGTCGGCAAGCTGGAAGGCGATCCGCCGACGGTGCAGGGCTATTACAACGTCTGCCGCGAGCCGGTGACGAAACTGGACCTGCAGCGCGGCATTTATTTCGACCAGGACTGGTGCGACATCCGCAAGGTCATGCCGGTCGCCTCGGGCGGCATTCACGCCGGCCAGATGCATCAGTTGCTCGACCTCTTCGGCGATGATGTCGTGCTGCAGTTCGGCGGCGGCACCATCGGCCATCCTATGGGCATTCAGGCCGGCGCGACCGCCAATCGCGTCGCTCTCGAAGCCATGGTGATGGCGCGCAACGAAGGCCGCAACCTCATCTCGGAGGGGCCGGAAATCCTGCGCGCCGCGGCGAAATGGTGCAAGCCGCTCGAAGCCGCGCTCGATACCTGGGGCAATATCACCTTCAACTACGCCTCGACCGACACGTCGGATTTCACGCCGACGCCCGTCGCCGCGCAGTAAGGCGCGTCCCCTCGTCATTGCGAGGAGCGATAGCGGCGAAGCGATCCATTTTCAGCAACCGATGTATGGATTGCTTCGCTTCGCTCGCAATGACTGAGAACGCCATCAAACCAGATTCGGAGTCAAACCATGCGCATCACTCAAGGATGTTTCTCTTTCCTGCCCGATCTCGACGACGAGCAGATCAAGGCGCAGATCGAATATTGCCTGCGCAACGACTGGGCGGTCGGCATCGAATATACCGACGAGCCGCATCCGCGGAACACCTATTGGGAAATGTGGGGCCACCCCATGTTCGACCTGAAGGACGCCGCGGGCGTGATGATGGAGCTGAACGCCTGCCGCAAGGCTCTTCCGGACAGCTACATCAAGCTGATCGCCTTCGACTCGACCCGCGGCTTCGAGACGGTCCGCATAGCCTTCATCGTCCAGCGTCCGAAGACCGAGCCGCATTTCGCCATGACGCGCACCGACGTCGCCGGCCGCACCATGGACTACACTCTGACCGTGGTTCCCTAAACCTCGGTTCCCGGGCCGGCGACCTCCTCCCTGCCGGCCCGGGACTTTTCTAAAGCCTCAAGGCGTGGATCATGAACGAACAACCTCCCGCTTCCGTCCAGGATTCCGCGGCGCCTGCCGGCGTCGTTGATCTCGCCGCCGACTATCGCACGTCCGGCGTTGCGGAAATCCTGGAAGACCTCGACCGCGAACTGATCGGCCTCGCGCCGGTCAAACAGCGCATCCGCGAGACCGCCGCTCTGCTGCTGGTCGATCGCGCGCGGCAGCGACTGGGCCTGGCGCATGAGACGCCGACCCTGCATATGAGTTTTACGGGCAACCCCGGCGTCGGCAAGACGACGGTGGCGCTGAAAATGGCCGGCCTGCTGCACAAGCTCGGCTATGTGCGCAAGGGCCATCTCGTCTCGGTGACGCGCGACGATCTCGTTGGCCAGTACATCGGCCACACCGCGCCGAAAACGCGCGAAGTGCTGAAAAAAGCCATGGGCGGCGTGCTGTTCATCGACGAGGCCTATTATCTCTACAAGCCCGACAATGAGCGCGACTACGGCCAGGAGGCGATCGAGATCCTGCTGCAGGTGATGGAGAATAATCGCGACGATCTGGTGGTGATCCTCGCCGGCTATGCCGACCGCATGGACAAATTCTTCGCCTCAAATCCGGGCTTTCGTTCGCGCATCGCGCATCACATCGAATTTCCCGACTATACCGACGAGGAATTGCTGCGCATCGCCGAGAGCATGCTGGCGAGCCAAGAATATCATTTCGACGAGGCGGGCCGGCAGGCGATGCGCGAATATATCGTGGCGCGCCGCGCCCAGCCGCATTTCGCCAACGCCCGCTCGATCCGCAACGCGCTCGACCGCGCCCGCCTGCGCCACGCCAACCGCCTGTTCGAGGCGGCGAACGGTCCCGTCGATGTGGCGGCGCTCTCCACCATCACGGCCGGCGACATTACGGCCAGCCGCGTCTTCGCCGGCGGCCTGGCGCATGAGAGGGAAGGCAAAG
>CAYRNB010000040.1:14970-27204 GCA_964425315.1 uncultured Rhodoblastus sp. | reverse complement strand
GCGTTGCGATAGCCGTGCTTCTCTCCGAGTTCCAGCGCCCGGTCCCAGGCGGCGCGGGCGTGGGCGACCAACTTCTGATCGGGGCAGGAGGCGCCGTCGAGCGGCGTCGGCGCCACCGCCAGAAGCTCATAGCCGATGGTCTCGCCATAGGCGGCGCGGCGATGGTTGCGGATCACCCGCAGCATGGCGAGCTTGTTGTCGCCATAGCGGGCGAAGGCGCCGCGCTCGCGCGCCATTTCGGCGGAGGTGGCGTAGCAGACGCCGGTCATGATCGCCGAAAGCGCGCCGCAATAAGCGCGGCCGGCGTCGGAATCATAAGCAAGGCCCGACGACATCAAAAGGCCGCCGATATTGGCGAAGCCGAGGCCGAGGGTGCGATAGTCGTAGGAAAGCCGGGCGATTTCGCGCGAGGGGAATTGCGCCATCAGCACCGAGATTTCCAGCACCACGGTCCACAGCCGCACCGCGTGCTCGTAAGCCGCGACGTCGAACTGTTTCGACTCCGGATCGCGGAAGGCGAGCAGGTTCAGCGAGGCGAGATTGCAGGCCGTGTCGTCCAAAAACATATATTCCGAGCACGGATTGGAGGCGCGGATTTCGCCGCCCGCCGGGCAGGTGTGCCAGTCGTTGATCGTGGTGTGGAATTGCAGGCCGGGATCAGCCGAAGCCCAGGCGGCATAGCCGATCTTGTCCCACAGGGCGCCGGCCTTCAGCGTCTTGGCGATGGAGCCGTCGGTGCGGCGGGTGAGCGGCCAGTCGCCGTCCTGCTCCACGGCGCGCAGAAAAGCGTCGGAGACGCGCACGCTATTGTTGGAGTTCTGGCCGGAGACGGTGAGATAGGCCTCCGAATCCCAGTCAATGTCATATTCGGCGAGGTCGAAGTCCCGAAAACCCTGTTTGGCGTATTGGATGACGCGCTTGATCAGGGATTCGGGCGCCTGGACGCGGCGGGCGAGCTTGATTTCGCGTTTTAAGGCCGGGTTCTTTTCCGGGTTGAAGCAATCGTCGCCGTCGCCCTCGCAATTGACCGCCGCCCGAAAGACCGCCTTCATGTGCTTGCGCAGCATTTTCGAGCCGGCGACAAGCGCCGCGACTTTCTCTTCCTCGCGCACCTTCCAGTCGATGAAGGCTTCGATATCGGGATGGTCGGCGTCCACCACCACCATTTTGGCGGCGCGGCGGGTGGTGCCGCCGGACTTGATCGCGCCGGCGGCGCGGTCGCCGATCTTCAGGAACGACATCAGGCCGGAGGAGCGGCCGCCGCCCGAAAGCCTTTCGTTCTCGCCGCGCAGCGAGGAGAAATTGGCGCCCGTGCCGGAGCCATATTTGAACAGGCGCGCCTCGCGCACCCATAAATCCATAATGCCGCCCTCGTTGACGAGGTCGTCCTTCACCGACTGGATGAAGCAGGCGTGCGGCTGCGGATGCTCATAGGCCGATTCCGACGCCTTGAGCTCGCCGGTTTCAAAATCGACGTAGAAATGGCCCTGGCCGGGGCCGTCGAGGCCGTAGGCCCAGTTGAGGCCGGTGTTGAACCATTGCGGCGAATTGGGCGCGGCGATCTGGCGCGCCAGCATGTAGCGCATTTCGTCGAAAAAGGCCTGGGCGTCCTCTTCGCCGTCGAAATAGCCGCCGCGATAGCCCCAATAGGTCCAGGCCCCGGCGAGCCGGTCGAAAACCTGCTTGGCCGAGTGCTCGCCCCCGGAACGCTTGTTTTCCGGCAATTTGGCCAACGCCGCGTCGTCGGGGACCGAGCGCCACAGGAAAGAGGGGATTTTATTGTCTTCGACGCGTTTCAGCCGCGCCGGCACGCCCGCCTTGCGGAAATATTTCTGCGCCAGCACGTCGCAGGCCACCTGGCTCCAGGCGGCGGGGACTTCGATGCCCTCCTGCGAAAAAACCGTCGAGCCGTCAGGATTGCGGATCTCGCTCTTGGTCTGCCGGAATTCGATTGTCTCGTAGGGCGATTGTCCCGCCTTGGTGTATTTCCGCTCGATCCGCATTCCATTCCCCCTCAATTCAATATCCAGCCGTTGGCGCGCGTGCTTGGTTCAGGCGACAACCATCCGTTCCGCGGCGGCTTTGGCGCCCCGGGCGGAAATGGTCAGGCGATATCCGGTTGTCCGAACATCTTGACCCCGAACTGAATCACGATACGCGCACAGCCGTACGAACTTCCAAGATCGCACAGCTGGCGAATGCGCCCGGTCGCCTTTGTTTCTGTCTTCCGCGCGCCAACCCCGTTAACGACGGGAGACAGACGCTAGTTTCCAACCTTCGGTGGCGTCAAGGCGTCTCGCGCCACAATCTCAAGATATAGTTATTAAGGATGCGTTAAACACCAACATTTGGGGATAAATATCACTTTTGGGGGAAAACCGTAATAATTTCTTTGCAAATTTTTTCGCGCGGAGGCAGTCGGCCTTTGCAAGGCTTGGCGGCCCGGCCAGGGCGCGGAAAAGGCGGGTTTTTTGTGGCTGCGGCGGCAGTTGCGCCTGGGGCGAATCGGCCAAAAGGGGCGGCGCTCGAATCAATTGGCAAGGCGCCGGCGGTCGAGGGCGCCGGACCGACGGCGATTCGTTTCAGCCTCATGAAGCGCGGCGAGTCGCGGTTGGCGACGCCGCGCGGCCAAAAAACCGCCGCTCGCTCGCGCGCGCCATAAGAATGCCAAATGGTGGGCCCATGCGGATTGACCGAGCGGGCGGGGCGAAGCAAGGACGCGGACAAGGACGGGTATCTTCCGCGTCGGCCGCGCAGGCGGCTGATCCGCCTCTTGTCGGAGAAATCGGCGCTGGACATAAGCAAGCGCGGCAGCCATAGTCCGCGGCGAAAAGCCTCGGCCGAAAACAGGATTGCTGGTGATGATCAAATGGCTCGTCCAATTTCTGACCTGGTGGAACGGGCAGACGTTGAACACGGCGCTTTGGACCCGCCTCTATGGCGAGAAAGTCGGCGAGGACCAGTTCGGCAATATTTATTACCGCACCAAGGGCGGGAAGATCGACCCGGCCTTGGGCTTTGAGCGCCGCTGGGTGATTTTCAACGGCTATGCCGATGGTTCGGCGACGCCCCCCGGTTGGTACGGCTGGCTGCACCATATGACCGACACGCCGCCGACCGAGGAAGATTATAAGCCGCGCGAGTGGGAAAAGCCTTATGTCCCCAACCGCACCGGCTTTCCTGACGCCTGGCGCCCGCAAGGTTCGACCCTTGCCGCGGGCGCGCGTCCCGCCGCCGGCGGCGATTACCAGCCCTGGTCGCCCGAGGCTTGAGGGCGCCGATGCCGTCGCGCTACGGCGACGCCGGGGGAGGAAGACGGGCGCCTTGGGCTCGCATTGCCTGTCTCGCCGTGGCCTTGTCCCTGGCGGCTTTCGCCGCGCGCGCCGAGGAAATCAAGCATCCGACCGCGGTTTTCGCCGGCCTCGACAAAATTACCGGCCGCATCACTTCTTTCGACGTCGCCATAGACGAGACGGTGCAGTTCGGCACGCTGCAGATCACGCCGCGCGTCTGCCTGACCACGCCGCCAACCGAGAAGCCGCTGACCGAAGGCTTCGTCGAGGTTGACGACGTCGAAAGCGCCCAAAAGCCGAAGCGGATATTTTTCGGCTGGATGTTTGCCGCGAGCCCAGGCTTGAACGGCGTGGAGCATCCGATCTACGATGTCTGGCTGAAGGATTGCACAGGCGCGGGCAAGCTCGTCAACTGGCCGGTCAACACGCCGACCAACGTGAACGTTGGCCAGCCGGCGCCGGCCAACGCCGCGCCGGCGCCGGTGGAAGCGAGAAAGCCGGAACGGACCATCACTCCTGAGAACCCGGTCGAGCCGAGCATGGAAAGCCTGCCGCCGGCGCCTGAGGATATTGAGCCGGCGCCGCAAAACGGCGATCTCGAGGGTGAGCCGCCCGCAGCCAGTCCGCCCCCCGCGGCGCCCGGAAAGCCGGCCCCGGGCAAGGCGAAAACGCTTGGTCCGCCGATCGAGATCGGACCGCCGCCCGGCGCGGAAGAGCCGTCCGATTCGCAGCCCGCGCCCAGGTCCAGACGGAGCCGGCGCCATCGCCATCCGGCCGAGGGCGGCAACGGCGCGGCCCAGACCCAATATGGCGGTCCGCAGCCGCAGTATAACGTGCCGCCGCCCACGTCGCCGCGGCATGAGAGGCTCGCGCCGATGCGGCCGCAGGACCTGCCGCCCGATTCGATTTACTGACGAAAGCGCGTCACGAAAGGGACCGCGCCAGGGCCAGTATGACAGATGGGTCGGCCTGGGGATCGAGGGCGCGGAAATCGCCGCGGACCTGCAGGGCGGCGTCGAGCCGGTGGCGATAGTCGGCCCTGGTGATTTCCACGGCGCCGAGGCTTTCGAGATGCGGCGTCAGGAATTGTGTGTCGAGCAGTTGAAAGCCGCCGTAGCGCAGTCGCGCCACCAGATAGGTCAGGCAGATTTTCGACGCGTCGACGGCGGTGTGAAACATGCTTTCGCCGAAAAAAGCGCCGCCGAGCGCCAGGCCATAGAGGCCGCCGACCAGTTCGCCGTCTTCATAGGCCTCGACCGTATGGGCGAAGCCGAGATCGAACAATTGGCGAAAGAGATTTTTGATGCGGTCGTTGATCCAGGTCTTTTCCCGGCCGGGGCGGCTGGCGGCGCAGGCGGCGAGCACGGCGTCGAAGTCGCGATCGAGGCGGATCTGGTATTTGTTTTGGCGCACCGCCTTGGCGAGGCTTTTCGACACCACAAATCCGTCGAGGGGAAAAATGCCGCGCTCGCGCGGGTCGCACCAATGGAGATGCTCGTCGTCGGCGTCCTCCGCCATGGGAAAAAGCCCGGCCGCATAGGCGCGCAACAGGATTTCTGGCGTAATCGGATCGGATTTATTCGACGGAGAATGCATGAATTATTTTCGCGCCGCGCTCAAGCGCAGACAAGCGCGATTTAGCGCCGCGCACATTCGGAAAAATACGCTAAGCAGGAGTTCATTGGCGCGTCAACGAACTCCTGCTTAGCTTCTCTTGTTTGAGCAGGATTTTTGTCCGAACCGAAGGTCCGCGTAAGCGAATACCGGCGTCCACTTTTCGGAAATCCTGCTTAGGTTGACGCGAAATCCGTTCGGAGCCGCTCATGGCCGCAACGCGCCTCGTTCCGCCGCATCCGCCCATTCCGCCCAAGCGCCTGCCGCCGCCGGTCGCTCTGTGGATGTCGCTGCGCAACAACCTCTCGACATGGCCGCGCGCGGCTTATGAGGAGGATTTCTGGCGCTCGCGCTTTTTCGGCGCCGATGTCCTGCTGGTCAACGAGGCTTCGGGCGTCCGTTACGTGCTCAACGAGGCGGCGGCGAACTACCGCCGCCCGATCATAACCCTGCGCGTTCTGCGGCCGTTTGGCGGCGGCGGCGTGTTTCTGGCTGAGGGCGGCGACTGGCGACGGCAGCGCAAAATGCTGTCGCCGCTGTTCACCCCGGCGCGCATCGGCCTGCTGATTCCGCATTTCTTCGCCGCCGCCGATCATCTGCTGCGCCGGCTCGAAGGCCGCGCCGCGACGAATCTCGCGCGCGATTTCCAGGACGCGGCGCTGGAGGCGGTTTTACGCGCGCTTTTCTCCCTGCCGGAGACGGAAGCGCGCGAAAAACTCGGGGCCCTCGCGCGGTTCTATTTCGCCGGACCGGGCCATCCGAAACTTCTCGATGTTTTCGCCCGCGAGGAAGGGTCTTTTGCCTGGTTCGCGCGCGGGCGGGAAAATTTCAAGAAAATCTGGCGGGAGGCGGTCGAGGCGCTGATCGCGGAACGGCGGGCGGCGCAGGGCGGGCAGGGGCGGGACTCGCGCGATCTCCTCGACCTCCTGCTCGCCGTGCGCGACGCGGAGACCGGCGCGCCTCTGGATACGGCGGAAATCCGTGACCAATGCTCGACCTTGCTTGTCGCCGGTTTCGAGACCACGGCGCGGCTTCTGTTCTGGCTTTCCTATCTCCTCGCGCTCGACGCGTCCGAACAGGAAGCGATCCGCGCTGAAATCCGCGCCTTTCCGCCGGAAAGGGTGAAAAATCTCGACGATCTTTCTCATTGGCCCTTGCTGCGCCAGGCGATGCTGGAGGCCCTGCGGCTTTATCCGCCGGCGGCGCATGTGGTGCGCGAGGTTTTGGAGGAGGATGTCGTCTGCGGCCAAAAGGTCGGCGCCGGGACGCAGATCTGGATCAGCCCCTGGATCATTCATCGCCACGGCAAATATTGGGAACAGCCGGAAGTCTTTTCGCCGGCGCGCTTTGCCGGAAAAACATCGCCATGGAATTCGGGCCCGCCCTACATGCCCTTCGGCGCCGGCCCGCGAATTTGCATCGGCGCGGGTTTCGCCATGGCCGAAGCGCAGATATTGATGGCCCATCTTCTGGCGCGCCATCGCCTGAGCCTGGAGTCCTCGCGCCCCGTTATGCCCATCGGCGCGGTAACGGTGGCGCCGAGTCATGAGCCGGTTTTCCGGCTGGAGAGGGTGTAGGAACCTGAATTTTATGGCCGCCGACGCTTTTCGTCTCGGCGCAAGAAAGCCCTAAAAGTCATGGCCGGGCTTGTCCCGGGCATCCACGCGGTGTTCGTCGAGTCGATTCGACAAAGCGCCCCCGCTCGGCCTGCCCGGAAATCCGCATCGGTAGGAAAATCCCTCCCAGCATGCGATAACGTCCACGAGGCCCTCGAATTCATGCGAGGCATGTCATGGCGACGACCGCATCGGTAGAATTTTTCAACGTATGGGACACATACGCAAAAATTGTCGAAAAAAATTATATGAGCCATCGCGAGCTGTCTGAGGACATCGTGCGCCTTTTATCGAGCCGTTTCGGGGATAAGGCGGTCACGTTGCTCGACATAGGCTGCGGCGACTGCCTGACAATTTCCGACCTTTGCTCAGCAATACGGCTGTCATCCTACACCGGCGTCGACCTTTCGGACGCGGCTCTTGATCTGGCGCGGTCGCGCCTTGCCGGTCATGCATTTCAGGCGACACTGATCAATGCGGATATGTTATCGGCGTTCAAAAACCTGGACGCCTTCGATGTCATATACAGCAGCTTTGCGATACATCATCTGCCGGCGGACAAAAAATACGAGCTGCTCAAGCTCATTGCCGCGCATATGAAATCCCATTCTATTTTTATATTAGTCGATGCTGTCCGCAGAGAGGGAGACACTCTGGAAAAATACCTGCAACGATATTGCAGTATGATCAATAACGACTGGCGTGAGCTTTCTCGGGACGAGAAGCAGGCGGCGTGCGATCACATCGTCAACAACGATCTTGTCGAGACGACGTCCAGTCTGCTGTCCCTGGCGCAAAGGGCGGGGCTGAAATCCTGCGGCGACCCCGTCGCCTATGGCCCGCACGCGCTGTTCAGCTTCACAAAGGATTGAGCGCCGCCCGTCGGCGCGGGCGTCGGAGACCATTTCACTCCGCCCGGCTCACCGATCCGTCCAAAAAGGTCAGGCGGCCGTTTTCGTCCACGCGCCAATAGACATAGGCGTTGGGTTCGTCCCAGCGGGGCGACAGCCAGCGCGCGCCGAACACGCCCGCGTCATCGGCGCAAGGGGAAAGGAAGGTGAAATGCTCGCGCGCCAGCAGGGCGCGCAAGGCGCCGGCGTCGGAGCCGAGCGGAAATTTCCGCCGCAGCCTTTCGCCGAATGCGGCCGGCGGCGGGACGCCTTGTTTTCTGCGCTCGCGCAAATCCGCCAACGAGCGGGCCGGGCAGGGGGCGGGGCGGAGACCTTCGTTGGAAAGCCCGGCGATCAACGGCGGCGGGGCCGAGGATTTCGGCCAGAAAGCCCAGGCCAGCAAGCCGCAGGCCAGGGCCGCGAGCCAGAGCAGAGCCAGGCCGCGCATCAGCTTTCGGTTTTGATGTGGTCCATGCCGCCGGCGTCGAGAAAATTCTCCAGCCAGTGAATGTCATAGGCCCCATCCTGGATGTCGGAATTGCGCACCAGGGTCCGGAAAAGCGGCAAGGTCGTGTCGATGCCGTCGACGATGAATTCGTCGAGCGCCCGGCGCAGCCGCATCAGGGCCTCGTTGCGGGTGCGGCCTTCCACGATCAGCTTGCCGACCAGGGAATCGTAATTGGGCGGAATCACATAGCCCTGATAGGCGGCGGAATCGACACGCACCCCGACGCCCCCCGGCGGATGGTAGTAAAGGATTTTTCCCGGCGACGGCCGGAAGGTCGCGGCGTTCTCGGCGTTGATGCGGCATTCGATTGCGTGGCCGCGCAATTCGAGATCGGCCTGGGTGAAGGCGAGCGGCGAGCCACTGGCGATCTTGATCTGCTCGACCAAAAGATCGAGGCCCGAAATCATTTCGGTGATCGGATGCTCGACCTGGATGCGGGTGTTCATTTCGATGAAATAGAACTCGCCATCCTCATACAGGAATTCGACGGTGCCGGCGCCGGCGAAGCGCAATTCGCGCATGGCGGCGGCGCAGATTTCGCCGATGCGGCTGCGTTCGTCCTGGTTGAGGGCAGGCGAAGGCGTTTCCTCCAGCACTTTCTGGTGGCGGCGCTGCAGCGAACAGTCGCGCTCGCCGAGATGAACGGCGTTGCCCTGGCCGTCGCCGAGAATCTGGATTTCGATATGGCGCGGCTTTTCCAGGAATTTTTCCAGATAGACGGCGTCGTCGCCGAAGGCCGCCTTGGCTTCGGCGCGGGCCGTGGCCAGGGCGTCGTGGAGGCTTTCCGGCGTGCGCGCCACTTTCATGCCGCGGCCGCCGCCGCCAGCCGCCGCCTTGACCAGAACCGGAAAGCCGATCTCCTCGGCCACCCGCATGGCTTCCTCGTCGTCGGTGACGCCGCCTTCGGAGCCAGGAACGCAGGGGATTCCCAGCGCCTTCACCGTGCGCTTGGCCTCGATCTTGTCGCCCATGATGCGGATATGCTCGGGCGTCGGCCCGATGAAGACGATGTCGTGGTCGGCGCAGATTTCGGCGAATTTGGCGTTTTCGGACAGAAAGCCGTAGCCGGGATGGATGGCGTCGGCGCCGGTGATTTCGCAGGCCGAAAGCAAAGCGGGAATATTGAGGTAGGAGTCGCGCGCCGGCGCAGGGCCGATGCAGACCGATTCGTCGGCGAGCTTCACATGCATGGCCTCGGAATCGACGGTCGAATGGACCGCGACCGTGGCTATGCCGAGCTCTTTCGCAGCGCGCAGGATGCGCAGGGCGATTTCGCCGCGATTGGCGATCAGGATCTTTTCGAACATAGGGCCTTCACGCGATCACCATCAGCGGCTGGCCAAATTCCACCGGCTGGGCGTCCTCGACCAGCAAAGCGGCGACGGTTCCGCTCTTGTGCGCGACAATATCGTTGAAAGTCTTCATCGCTTCGACCAGCAGCACCTTTTCGCCGGCCTCGACATGGGTTCCGACCTCGACAAAGGGCTTTGCGTCGGGGCTCGGCCGCAGATAGACGGTGCCGACCATGGGCGATTTGAGCACGTCGGCCGCGTCATGCGCCTCGGCCTCCAGCGCGGCGGGATGGGCGGCGGGCGCGGCCGGGGGAGACGAAACCGCGGCGATCGCCTGAACCGGCATGGCGGCCTGCACGGCGGGCTGGCGCGCCACCCTGATGCGCAGATCGCCTTTTTCCACCTCGATTTCTGTAAGGTCCGTCCCGCTCAGCAAATCGGCGATCTCGCGCACTAGCCCGGCGTCGATATTGTCGGCGGATTCGCCGCGGGCGCTCTTTGCGGCTGAGGAGCCGGTTTTGCTCATAAGTTTCGCGTCCTTCGTCTTGCGGGACCGTTCGAAGCCGGCCAAAGATTCGGAGCATCGGCTATAAACGCTTTGACGCGGCTTTAAAAGGCCCTGCGCAAGTACTGCAAAGGATCGCGAAATCTTGCGCAGTTCGCGCAGTTGGCTTGTTTTTAGCCGCCCGGATCACTAGTTTGCGTTCATTGGCCTGTAGCCATCGGGCGTTCGACGCAATCTGGCGCGTCGGCCGGTCGTCGGCGCTTCCGATTGAGTCGGGCGCAAAGGCAAAGAGTTCAAAGAGCGCGCGAGTGGAGCCGGAGTGGAGGTTTTTGCGTCATGGGCGGCCTTTCCTTAACCCATCTGCTGATCCTGGGCGCCGTCGTGCTCCTTCTGTTTGGCGGCAAGGGCAAGATTTCCGACATTATGGGCGATGTGGCCAAGGGCATTAAGTCCTTCAAAAAAGGCCTGGCGGACGACGACGAGCCCGCCAAACCGCCGGCCGAGCCGCCGCGCACCATTGAACACCAGGCCCAGAGCACGCTCGATTCTTCGCGCGACACCAATAAGGCCGGCTAATCCGGCGCGGCTTTATCCGCAAAAGGTTCCGCGATGTTCGATTTCGATTTGGGCAAACTGCTGCTGATCGGCGTCGTGGCCCTGATTTTCATACCGCCCAAGGACCTTCCCCAGGTCCTGCGCCAGCTTGGCCGCATGATCGGCAAGGCGCGCCGCATCGCCGCCGATTTCCAGA
The DNA here is from genome assembly GCA_964425315.1 of uncultured Rhodoblastus sp. Lineage (GTDB taxonomy): Bacteria > Pseudomonadota > Alphaproteobacteria > Rhizobiales > Beijerinckiaceae > Rhodoblastus. The sequence goes on along the minus strand of CAYRNB010000040.1, from coordinate 16,735 downwards.
GCCAGTTCAACGAAGCCATTCGCGACACCGAGCTTGAAGACCTGAGGGACGAGTTCCGCAACCTCAAGGAACAGGCCTCCGTCAAGGGCGCGATAGGCCAGGTCGCCGATATTATCGAAGAGTCGGCGAAAATTCCGCCTATAGGTGAGATGGGCGCGAGCGCGCCCGCGGCTGAAAAGGCGGCTGCGGTCGAGCCGCCGGCGCCGGCCGTCGGCCCCACGGCGCCTGACGCTGCTTCGCCGGCGCCCGAACCCACGCCTTTCGTCGGTCCTCCCGCGCCTGCCGCTGCGGCGCCGGCGCCCGATTCGACTCCGCCCGCTGATCCGCCTAAAGCCGCGCCCGAGCCGGCGGAAGCGCCGAAGCCGGCGGCGGGGACCGGATCATGACCCAGTCGGACATCGACGCCACCAAGGCGCCCCTGATCGATCACCTGGTCGAATTGCGTGGGCGGCTGATCAAGTCGCTGCTGGCCTTTTTCGCCGCCTTTGTCGTCTGCTTTTATTTCTCCCACTCGATCTACAACATCCTGCTCGAGCCCTATGTGAGGGTCGTTGGGGTCGACAAGGCGACGCTGATCGCCACCCATTTCCTCGAACAGTTTTTCACCGAGCTGAAACTGTCCATGTTCGGGGCGGGCTTCATCGCCTTCCCGATCATCGCCGCGCAGGTCTATAAATTCGTCGCGCCCGGCCTTTACAGCCATGAGCGGCGCGCCTTCCTGCCCTATCTCGTCGCCACGCCGGTCTTCTTCTTTTTCGGCGCGCTTCTGGTCTATTTCGCCGTCATGCCCTTTCTGATCAAATTCTCGGTCAGTTTCCAGCAGATCAACGTCAAGGGCGAGCCGACCATCGAACTCTTGCCCAAGGTCAGCGAATATCTGTCGCTGATCATGACCCTGATCTTCGCCTTCGGCGCCGCCTTCCAATTGCCGGTGATCCTGACGCTGCTCGGCCATGTCGGCGTTATCGACCAGGCTTTTCTGCGCGAAAAAAGGCGCTACGCCATTGTGGTCATCACCACGGTCGCGGCCATTCTCACGCCGCCCGACATCATTTCCATGTGCTCCCTTGTCCTTCCGATGGTGCTTCTTTACGAAGGAGCCGTTTTCGCGGTGGGACTCATCGAGAAGAATCGCACCACGCCCTCGCCCGATGCAAATGGGTGAAGTCGGGCTGCAAACGGCCGTTTTCTGCGCTCCGATGCTCGCGTACGTCAGTACGCTCCGCTTCGGTGCTCGCAAACCGCCGTTTTCGCCTCGACTTGACCCATTTTCATTCGGGCGATGAGGCCACACACAATGGGTTCCCGTCATGCACGACATCAAATCGATCCGCGACAATCCGGACGCGTTTCGCGCCGACCTCCTGCGCCGCAACAAGGACGAAGCCGCCGCCGACGCTTTGGTCGCGCGTCTGATCGAACTGGACGACGCGCGCCGCGCCGCGATTCAGCGCGCTCAAAGCGCGCAGGAGCGGCGCAACGCCGCCTCGAAGGAAATCGGCGCGGCGATGAAGGCCAAGGATCAGGCTCTGGCGGAAAAGCTGAAGGCCGAGGTCGCCGATCTGAAAACGCAGATGGGGACGATCGAGGACGAGGAGCGCAAGGCGATTGCGGCGCTGGAAAAAGAGCTTGCCGCCATCCCGAACCGGCCGCTGCCCGATGTTCCCCTCGGCGAGGACGAAAACGACAATATCGAAGCCCGCCGCTGGGGCGAGAAGCCGAGCTTTTCTTTTCCGCCGAAAGAGCATTTCGAAATCGGCGAAGC
>CAYRNB010000040.1:13618-14870 GCA_964425315.1 uncultured Rhodoblastus sp. | reverse complement strand
TATCGCGTGGTGACGCTTTGCACCGGCGATATGGGTTTCGCCTCGCAAAAGACCTACGACATCGAGGTTTGGCTGCCCGGCCAGGACCGTTATCGCGAAATCTCCTCCTGTTCGGTCTGCGGCGATTTCCAGGCGCGGCGCATGAACGCCCGCTACCGTCCGGCCGACGCCAAATCGCCGCGCTTCGTCCACACCCTCAACGGCTCCGGCGTCGCCGTCGGCCGCGCTCTGGTGGCGGTTCTGGAGAATTACCAGAACGAAGACGGCTCGGTGACCGTGCCGGAGGTCTTGCGGCCCTATATGGGCGGACTGGAAAAGATTTCGCGCGGCTGAAGCGGGGAAATATTGCAGTTGAAACGCATCATTTCCGGCGGGCAGACGGGCGTTGACCGCGCCGCGCTGGACGCCGCGACCGCCGCGGGCATCCAAACCGCCGGCTGGGCGCCAAAGGGTTTTCTTGCCGAAGACGGTCCGATCCCCCCGCATTATGGTCTCGCGGAAACGCCGAGCGCCGAGCCGGGCCAGCGCACCGAATGGAACGTACGTGATTCCGACGCGACGCTGATCCTGGCCACGCCGCCGCTTGCGGGCGGAACCGCCTGGACCGAAACATGCGCGCGCCGCCATGGAACACCCTGCCTTGTCTTGGATTTCCGGGCCGCGCCGCCGGAAGATCTCGCGCGCGACATTGCGCGGCGGCTGTCGGGGCTGAACGGAGAAGTTTTAAATGCCGCCGGCCCCAGGGCTTCCGAAGACGGCGCGGCCTATGGTCTGGCGTTCGCCGTCATGGAGGCGCTCATCCGCGAACTTCGCGGCTGAAAGGACTTAGGTGGACGGAAAGGCTGTGTCCTTTCGTCTGACCGGCTATAAGACCCTGCGGAGGCGGTTGGGCGATTCGAGCGGCGGACGGAATGCGTATTCTGATCACCAATGACGATGGCGTGCACGCGCAAGGACTAAAAGTCCTCGAGCGGATTGCGATGCAATTGTCGAGCGACGTTTTCGTCGTCGCGCCCGAAACCGACCAGTCCGGCGTCGCTCATTCCTTGTCGCTCGCCGACCCGCTGCGGCTGAGAAAAATTTCCGACCGCCATTATGCGGTCAAGGGCACGCCGACCGATTGCATCATCATGGGCGTGCGCAAGCTGATGATCGACGCGCCGCCGGACCTCGTGCTTTCCGGCGTCAACAAGGGCCAGAACGTCGCCGAGGACGTCACTTATTCCGGCACGATCGCCGGGGCGATGGAAGG
>CAYRNB010000040.1:5192-13518 GCA_964425315.1 uncultured Rhodoblastus sp. | reverse complement strand
GTGACGCCCTTGCGTCTCGACCTGACCGACGAGCCGGCGCTAAGCCATTTCGCCGGGACTTTCGACTGAGGCCGCCGCGTGCCGGTCCCGCCTTTCTCCTCCGCTTCCGGCGCCGAGGCTTCGGCCCGCGCCGAGGCCAAGGCGCAATTGCTGCTGCGCCTGCGGAGCAGGGGCCTCCGCGATCTCGACCTGCTTCGCGCCCTCGAAAACACGCCGCGCGAAAATTTCGTCGCGCCGGCCTATGCCGAACTGGCGCTGCGCGACGTCGCCGCGCCCTTGCCCTGCGGCCAGACCATCGAACCGCCCTCGTTTCTCGCGCAAATGCTGACGGCGCTCGAGCCGCGACCCTCCTGCCGCATTCTCGAAATCGGCGGCGGCTCAGGCTATTCGGCCGCGGTCCTGTCGCGGCTCGGGCGCGATATCGTCAGCCTCGAATGTTTCCAGAGCCTGGTCCTCGAGGCGCGCCAGCGGCTGGAGCAATTGGGCGTCGGCAATGTCAGCGTGCTCTGGGCCGACGGGTGCGACATCTCGCCGTCGTTCGGCTTGTTCGATCGAATTATCGTTTATGGCGCGATCGCGGAGCCGCCGCCCAATCTGTTCGGCGCCCTCGGCCAGGAGGGTCTGCTGGTGGCGCCGCGCAAAAGGCCGGGCGAGGCCAAGGCCGAACTTATTCGTTACAGCCGTTGCGGCGAAGGCCGCATCGAGGCGCAATCCCTCGGCGCCTGCCAGGCGGCAAATCTTCTACACGGCCTGTTCGCCTCGGCCTGACGGCCAAAATAGTGAATAAGTTATTAATAGCACAGGAATTTATGAATTCCGATTCATCTTAAACTCTCCTTTAACCGCCATGGCCTTAAATCGGCGCGTTGGTTAAAGCGTGGGTGATTGTGTGATGAAAGCGGCGCTGCTGAACTCCAGGAAACCCGTCCGCTTGGCGATGGCGGGCATTGCGGCGATTTTGCTGAGCGGATGCGCGGATTCGAGTGGTCTGGTCAATCCTTACTCCAATCCGTTCCATTCGTCGGATCGGTACGACCACCAGCCGACCGGGACGATCGACCAGCCGCATAAGTCGGCGACTCAAAAGGTTTCCGATTTCTTCGCCGAAACCTTCCGTCCCTTCGGAGAACGTCGCCCCGCCGCGCGGCAACGGCCGCGCGCCGACGACTTCTCCTATAATGTGCCGCGGCCGCCGGCCTCGATCCAGAGCCAGCCGTTGTCGCCGCCGGGCGCGGTCCACGATCCCTATGCGGTGAATAGCGCCACGCCGGCTTATTCCGCCCCGGCTTATTCCGCGCCTTCCTACACGCCGCCGGCGCCGATTCACACGGCTTCGGAGCCGCGCTATGTCGAGAGCCGCGTCGGCGGCTGGACCTCGCAAGGGGGAACGCCTGTCATCGTCCGCCAGGGCGAAGACGCCCGCATCATCGCCCAGCGCTATGGCGTGCCGACCGAAACCCTGCTGCGGCTCAACGGCTATGGCGCCGAAGCGCAAGTCCGGCCCGGATCGCGCCTGGTGATCCCGGTCTACCACGCCAATATTCCGCGCCATTCCGTCGCCGCACGGCCAAAGCCGATGCATTCGGCGCGTCTTGAACGTCATAGGTCCTGGTCCGCGGCGAAGCCCGCGCGCGACGTCGCGGAGCGTGATGACGCCGCGCGCCGGGCGGAAATGCGGGCGCGGCAGGAGCGCGCAAGGGCCGAAGCCGAGGCGCGCAAGCTCGCGGCGGCGCGGGAGGCGGCTAAAAGAGCCGAAGCCGAGGCGAAACACGAGGCCGCCCGCCTCGTCGCCCACGAAAAACACGGCCGGAACGAGAAGGCGCAAGTTGCGGATCGCCGGCATGAGATCGAGGCGGCGCAGAAAGTCGCCGCCGCGCAGCCGGCCGCCACGGCGCAGCATAAGCGCCATGCCGCCGAGACGACCGCCAGCCTTCCGCATGTGGCGAGCGCCGCCCATGATTTCCGCTGGCCGGCGCGTGGGCGCATCATCCGGGCCTTCGGCTCCAACGGCAATGACGGCATCAATATCGCGCTGCCGGAAGGAACCCAGGTCAAGGCCGTCGACAACGGCGTCGTCGCCTATGCCGGCAGTGAATTGAAAGGTTACGGCAATCTCGTGCTGATCCGTCACCCCAACGGCTTCGTTTCGGCATACGCCAACAACGAAAAGCTGAAGGTCAAGCGCGGCCAGGAGGTCAAGCGCGGCCAGGTCATCGCCTTGTCCGGCGACACCGGCAATGTCGCTTCGCCGCAGCTGCATTTCGAATTGCGCAAGGGCTCGAGGCCGGTCAATCCGACCAGCTACCTTGCAGGGCTCTAAAAAGCCATTCCACGGAGCCGCGAGACACGGCCGGGGAAGCGACGGGGCGGCGGGGTCAAATGAAGGGCCCCGCCGCCCCGATTTCATTCAATCCCTAAGACGGATAATCCTTACCGGCGCGCCGGCGGGGCAGGGCGGCGCCTGGGGCGCGCGCACGATCAGCGCCTCAGCTTGCGCCAGGGCGCGGGTGAGCGACGAATCCTGGTCGGGCAGCGGCGCGGCGAGCAGGCGCCCATCCTCGTCGTAAGAAAGCGCAGCGCGCAAAAATTCCTGGCGCGCGCCGCCGGCGGGCAGGGGCGCGGCGGCGAAGGCGGGCTCACTTCGGTCGTCGCCGGCGCCCGGATCGCCGCAAAGAGCGCGGATCAGGGGTTTCAGGAAAAGCTCGCCGCTGACGAAGGCCGAAACCGGATTGCCAGGGAGACCAAGCACTTTCATCGCGCCGATGTGGCCGTGGATCAACGGCTTGCCGGGCTTGGTGGCGACGCGCCAGAAGGCGAGCTCCATGCCCTCGCGCGCCAGGGCTTTTCGCGCGAGATCGCGATCGCCGACCGAAGCGCCGCCGCTGGTGACGAGAATGTCCGCCCCTCGCTCCTTGGCCGCCTCGATCGCCGCCGCAATATCCTCGATCCGGTCGGGGGCGGCGCCGAGATCGAGCGCCTCGCCGCCCGCCGCCGCGATCTGGCCGAAGAGAGCGAAAGCATTGGTGGCGACGATCTGGTCCGGCCCGCGCGGGGCGCCAGGCGCGACCAGTTCGTCGCCGGTCGAGATGACACAGACGCGCGGCTTGCGCGCAACCGGCAGGAGGGCGTGGTCGGCGGCGGCGGCGAGCGCGATATCTGCGGGAGAAAGCCGGCGCCCTCGCGCGAAAATGGTTTGGCCCTCGCGGAAATCGACGCCCTCGACGCGGATGTTGGCGCCTTTTTCGATCGGCGCCGTCGGCGTGACCGCGTCTCCGTCCCTTTGCGTCTCTTCCTGGATGACCACGCTGTCGGCGCCTTGCGGCAAGGGCGCGCCGGTAAAAATGCGCAAAGCCTCGCCCGGGCCGCAGACGCCTGAAAAGCCGCGCCCGGCCGAGGATTCGCCGATGACTTTGCGCGGGCCGCTGTCTTCGGCGCGGAGCGCATAGCCGTCCATAGCGGATAAAGCCTTGGGCGGCTGGGTGCGCCGCGCGACGAGGTCTCGCGCAAGCGTGCGGCCATAGCAGGCGGCCAAGGGCGTTTCCTCGACCGCAAGCGGGCCGTCGACCCCTGCGAGAATCATGCGCAAGGCGGCATCGACGGAAAGGAGAGCCGCTTTCTCGGCCATGTCGAAAGTCCCGGCCTATTCCTCGCGATGATAATCGCCCGATTCGCCGCCGGTTTTTTGGCGCAGGAACACGCTTTCGACGCGCATGGCGCGATCGACGGCCTTGAGCATGTCGTAAATGGTCAGGCAGGTGACCGCGACGGCGGTCAGCGCCTCCATTTCGACCCCGGTTTCGCCCAGAACCTTGGCGGTCGCCTCGACCCGCAAGCCGGGCAGGCTTTCATCCGGCGCAATATCGACCTGAATCTTGGTGAGATTGAGCGGGTGGCATAGCGGGATCAGATCGGCGGTCTTTTTGGCCGCCATGATCCCGGCGACTCGCGCGGCGGCGAAAACGTCGCCTTTTTTCGCCTGGCCGGCGAGGCACAGCGAGAGGGTCTCCGGCTTCATGACCACGGCGCCTTCGGCCACGGCGACGCGGGCGCTGCGGGGCTTTTGCGAGACGTCGACCATGCGCGCCTCGCCGCTCTCGCTCAAATGGGTGAGGCCGCTTTTGGGCGATTTCATTCGGGAGGCGTCAAGCCGGCTGCGCCGCGGAGGGCGCGCCGGTGATGAGGCTTCTGGCCGCCTCTTCGACATCGTTCTGGCGCATCAGCGATTCGCCGACGAGGAAGACGTTCACGCCCGCCTTTTGCAGCCGCACGATGTCGGCATGGCTGGATATGCCGCTTTCGGCGACGATCAGCCGGTCCTTGGGGGCGCGCGCGGCAAGCCTTTCGCTCGTCTCCAGCGTCACCTTGAAATCGCGCAGATTACGGTTGTTGATGCCGATGAGCGGCGTTTCCAGCGCGACGGCGCGGTTGAGCTCTTCCTCATTATGCGCCTCGGCCAGCACGTCCATATGAAGATCATGCGCCGCCGCGTTGAGGGCCTTCGCCTCGCGGTCGTTGACGCAGGCCATGATGATCAGAATGCAGTCGGCGCCAGCGGCGCGCGCCTCATAGACCTGATAGGGGTCGAAGAGGAAATCCTTGCGGAGCGTCGGCAGGTGGGTGGCGGCCCGCGCCGCGGTGAGGTCGTCCAGCTTGCCCTGGAAGGAGGGCCCGTCGGTCAGCACCGAAAGGCAGGCGGCGCCGGCGGCCTCATAGGCGCGGGCGAGCGCCGGCGGATCGTAATCGGCGCGGATGAGGCCCTTGGAGGGGCTCGCTTTTTTTACTTCGGCGATCAGCGCCGGCCATCCCGCCTCGACCTTGGCTTCGACAGCGCGCAGGAAACCGCGCGGCGGGTCGCGGTCGTGCGCCCTGCGCTCCAAGGTCGCGAAAGGCACGCGCACTTTCGCCTCGGAAATCTCCGTCCGCTTATAAGCTTCTATTCTTTTCAAGATATCCGGCATGTCTCAACCTTAGCGTCTAAACGCTTTCCTGTGTACTGGCGGTCGACCGTCTATTAGAGATTTTTATCAGTTTTTCGAGCGTCGCGCGCGCCTTGCCTTCGTCGAGGGCCTCGACCGCGAGCGCGGCGCCTTCCGCCAGGTCCCGCGCCTTGCCCGCCACGACCAGGGCGGCGGCGGCGTTGATGACGGCAATGTCGCGATAGGCGTTCTTCGTTCCGGCCAGAACCGCGCGCAGGGCGGCGGCGTTATAGGCGGGTTCGCCGCCGCGCAAATCATCCAAATTTGAGCGCCTTATGCCGACTTCCTCAGGCGATAGCTCAAATTGGCGGAACTCGCCCGCTTCCAGCGCCAGCACCGAGGTTGGGCCGGTGGTGGTGATCTCGTCGAGGCCGTCCGAGCCGTGGACGACCCAGACGCGCTCGGCGCCGAGGTCGCGCAGGGCGGCGGCGATCGGCGTCATCCATTTGGGGTCGAAAACGCCGATCAGCGCCAGGCCCACCCCGGCCGGATTGGACAAAGGCCCAAGCAGATTGAACAGGGTGCGGACGCCGAGTTCGCGCCGCACCGGCCCGACATGGGCCATGGCGGGATGGTGCGCCTGCGCGGTCATGAAGCCGATATGGGCCTCGTCGAGGCTCGCTTCGATCAGTTCGGGCGGAATGCCGATGCGCACGCCGAGTTCAGCGAGCACGTCGCTCGCGCCGGAAAGCGAGGAGGCGGCGCGATTGCCGTGCTTGGCCACGGGAACGCCGCAGGCGGCGACGATCAGCGCCGCGAGGGTGGAAATATTATAGGTGCGCGCCCCGTCGCCGCCGGTTCCGACAATGTCGATCGCCCCTGCCGGCGCCTTGACCTTGAGCATGGCCGCGCGCATGGCGGCGACCGCGCCGGTCAGTTCGTCCTGGGTTTCGCCGCGGGCGCGCAATCCCATGAGCAGGGCGCCGGTTTGGGCCGGCGTCGTCTTGCCGGCGAGGAGCAGTTCGAAGGCGCCTTGCGCTTCGGCGCGCGAAAATGTCGCGCCGGCGGCGAGTTTGGCGAGATAGGGTTTGATTTCCTCCACGGCGGTTCAAGCCCTGCGTCTTCCGGCCGCGTTCCAGCCTTTCGCCAGATCGAGGAAATTGTTTAAAAGCGCGTGGCCGTGTTCGGATGCGATGCTCTCCGGATGGAATTGCACGCCATGGACGGGGTGGGTGATATGGCTCAAGCCCATGATGAGGCCGTCGCCGGTGCGGGCGGTTACGGCGAGCTCGGTCGGCAGGCTGCCATTGCGCACCACCAGCGAATGATAGCGGGTGGCCTTAAAGGGGCTCGGAAGGCCGCGAAAGATCGTCTCGCCGTCGTGGAAAATGTCGTGGACCTTGCCGTGGACGGGCAGGGGCGCGCGCACCACCTCGCCGCCATAGGCTTCGCCGATGGCCTGATGGCCGAGGCAGACGCCGAGGATCGGGATTTTATGGCCCGCGGCGCGAATGAGGTCGAGGCAGATTCCGGCTTCATGCGGGGTGCAGGGGCCGGGCGACAGGACGATGCAATCGGGCGCCTCGCCCATGACCTCTTCGACGCTTTGCTGATCGTTGCGCACGACCTTCACGTGAGCGCCCAACGCGCCGAGATAATGCGCGAGGTTGAACGTGAAGGAATCGTAATTGTCGATCAGGGTGACGGACGGCATGAACATCTCGGCCCTTTTGGCGCGGCATCGGAGGCGTCTTTTGCGTGGTGGGGCGAGGGAAGTCAATGCGGAGAGGCCCGCGTTTGCGCGCCTTTAATCCGGCCGGCGGCGGTGTTATATGAGGAGGATCGCATATTTCGCCGGCGCTTGAACCGGTCGAAGGAGGGATTTCATGGCCGCTCGTCCGATGATGGAGCTTACCGACGCCGCGGCGTCGCGCATAAAAATGCTGGTGGAGAAGGCCGACGGCAAGGCGATCGGCCTGCGCGTCGGAGTGAAAAACGGCGGCTGCGCCGGCATGTCTTATACGGTGGAAATGGCGGAAGAGGCGCGCCCCGGCGAGTCGCTGGTCGAGGACAAGGGCGCGAAAGTGCTGATCGACCCCAAGGCGGTTCTGTTCCTGATCGGCGCCAGAATGGATTTCACCACCACCAAATTGTCGGCGACCTTCACCTTCCAGAACCCCAACGAGACGGCCGCCTGCGGCTGCGGCGAATCCGTCAGCCTGACGGCGGCGCCGGCCGAGGCCCTGCAACAGTTTTCCTGACGATTGCGGCGTTTCGCGCCTGGCTCAAACCCGGCGCGCGAAAACGCTGAACTGGAATTTCTGCGCCTTATGCGATGGCGTGAGGTGGATGTCGTCGCGGTGGGCGACCAGTTGGAATTCCGGCCCGAGGAGGGCCGCCAGGCTTTTCCAGTCGTGGCGCGTCACCGGCAGGCCGCTGCATTTTTCCGGCCCGCCGGGGGCGAAAGTGGCGATGATCGCATGACCGCCGGGGTTGAGCGCCTGTTTGAGCCGTTCGACATAGGCGTCCTGCTCCTCCCGCGTGTTGAGGAAATGGAACGTGGCGCGGTCGTGCCAGATGTCATAGCGCTCCGAAGGCGACCATCGTGTGACGTCGGCGACGATCCATTGAATTTTTCTGGCCCGCGGGCCGAGCCGCGCGCGCGCAGCGGCGAGCGCGGCTTGAGAGAGATCGAGGACGGCGAGGTGGGAAAACCCCTTGTCCAGGAGGCAATCGACCAGGCGCGATGCGCCGCCGCCGATATCAATTACCGATTTTGACGGGTCCGCCCCGATCGCCTCCATCATTTCGAGCGATGGCGTGGGGTCCTGCTGAAACCAGCTCACCCCGAACTCGCCCTTGTCGGCATAGATTTTGTCCCAATGCGCCTTTAGCCCGCTCGATTGCATTTTGGTCCCGGCCTTCGCGCGCCTTTCTGCGCTTATTTGGCTGTCTCAAGCTTAAGCCGCATCATGACGGGTTCGCCGCGAGGGTGAGGAAGGCGATGCGGAAAGTGGCGACGAAGGGTTCGTCATATTTCGCCAGCAGCCGGCGCAAGGCGGCGGGATTTTCGGCGCGGCGTTCGGGGCGCGAGAGATGCGCGCCGGTTTTCTTCAGGCTTTGCAGAAATTCCGCCAGACTGGCGTAGCGGCCGTAAAAAATCCTCTCCTCGGCGTCATTGCAGAGGCCGGCGGCGAAATCCGGCGCCGGAAAATCCCAAAGCGGATCGGGAAAGTTCTGCGCACGACAAATTTCCCGCCATTCCAAAAGGCTGCCGGCGAGGGGAAGGGCGACGAAGAGGCGGCCGCCCGGGGCGAGAGCGTCGCGCCAGAGCGACAAAGCGGCGCGCGGATCGTCCAGCCAGTGCAGCATCATGCTGGAGAGGATCAGGTCATAGCGGCCGATGCGGC
>CAYRNB010000040.1:0-5092 GCA_964425315.1 uncultured Rhodoblastus sp. | reverse complement strand
TTGCGCCTGAGCGTCGCGAGCATGGTCGGCGCCGCGTCGAGCGCGCAGAATTCCGCCTCGGGCCAGATTTTTTGCGCGAATTCCGTTATCGCGCCCGGGCCGCAGCCGAGGTCGAGGACCGTCTTCGGCGTCTTCGTTAGCCTAGCGGCGGCGCGGAAAACCAGATCGCGCGCGATTTCGCGCTGGACCCGCGCGGCGGCGTCGTAAGTTTCCGCCGCGGCGTCGAAGGCGCGAACGATTTTTTTCGTCGGTAGGTCAGTGCGCATGGGACCGCAGAAATTGGGCGATTCTCTTGGCGCAAAATTCCGGCGCCGTCCAGGGCGTTCCGTGGCCGCCCTGGGGCGAGAGCGCCAGCCGCGCGCCGCAAATTTCCGCCAGGCGCCGGCTTTCTTCGGCCGGGACGAGGGAATCGCCTTCCGCAGCCAGGATCAGACAGGGAATTGCGCTTTCGGCGAACAGGGGCGCGGCGTCGAAATCGCGCAGGAGCGCGAGACCTTCGGCCAGACGCGTCGCCTGCGCCGGGCCAAGCGGTGGCGGGGCGCCAATCGAGGCGCGAAAGTTCTTGACGCAAGCCTCAGCGTCGCGCGCGCAATCGCGCTCCATGGCGCGCAAGGCCGCCGGCTTGACGCAGCCGCGGCCTTCCGCGTCGAGGGGAAAGCGGGAGAAGGAATTGATTGCGACCATGGCGGCCCAGTCCCGCCTTTGCCGCAAGCCCCAGGCGAAGCCGGCGGAATGGCCGATCAAAACGTCGCCGGGACGGGCGTCGAGCGCGCGCGCCTGGCCGAAATAGCCGAAATCGGCGCGGATTTGCTCATAGGCGTCGAGCCGCGAGGCGATCCCGTCCCAGATGTCCGGCCCCAAGGCCCAGCCGTGGACGAAAACCAGCCTCACGCGGAAGCCTTTTCGGCGAAAGCCGGCGCCAGTTCGGCCATGGCGGCGATAAGAGTGTCGATATCTTCCGGCTTTTGCGCGACGGAAAGCGAGATGCGCAGGCGGCTGGCGTTTTGCGGCACCGTCGGCGGGCGTATGGCGGGAACGAAAAAGCCGCGCCTGTCCAATTCGGCGGCCAGGGCCAAGGCGTCGGCCTCGGCGCCGACCACGACGGGAATGATCTGGCTGGCGCTCGCGCCGCAGTCCCAGCCTTGCGCGCGCAGGGCGACGCGCAATCGTTCCGCCTGCGCCAGCAGGTTCTTGCGCGCCTCGGCCATTTGCGGGACGAGCGTCAGGGCGGCGTCGATGGCGCCGAGCGCGGCGGGCGGCATGCCGGTCGAGTAGATCAGGCCACCGCAGCGCTGGATGAGGTAATCGCGGATTTCGGGCGCGCAGGCGAGATAAGACCCAAAACTTCCGAGCGCCTTGCCGAAAGTGCCCATGGCCACGTCCGTCGTCGCGGCGAAGTCTTCGCAAAGCCCGAATCCGCGCGCGCCGAAAATTCCGGTGGCGTGGGCTTCGTCCACATAAAGCAGGGCGTCGAATTCCCGCGCCAGGGCGCCGAGGCGGGCGAGATCGGCCAAGTCGCCGTCCATGGAAAAGACGCTTTCGGTGACGATCAGGCAAAAATCGCCCTTTTTCGCGCGGGCGCGCAAAAGGCTTTCCAGATGGTCGTAATCGTTATGCTGGTAGCGCATCAGCCGCGCGCCGGAGAGCAGGGCGCCTTGCAGGAGCGAATTATGGGCGAGGCGGTCGGCCAAAATGCTGATCGGCCTGCCGAGCGCCTCTTTGTCGGCGAGAGCGGCGATTGCGGTCAGATTGGTCTGGTAGCCGGCCGCCATGATGAGGGCGGCGGGCTGGTTTTTGGCTTCCGCAAGCCGCGCCTCCAGGGCGGCGAAGGCCGGATGCTCGCCGCTGACCAGCCGCGAGGCGCCGACGCCCGCGCCATATTTGCGCGCATAGGCGCAGGCGGCTTCGATGAGCGCCGGGTGCAGGCTCAGGCCCAGATAATCGTTGCTGGCGAAATTGACATAAAGCCGGTCGTCGCGCCGGACGCGGCCGTCGGGCGCAAGCTCGGCTTTTCTCAAGGCGCGCAGGCGGTTTTCGGCGGCGCGGCGCTCGCAATAGAAGCGATAAAGATCGGTTTTTGCCATTTGCCGCCAAACTGCTAATAGGAGCGGAGTGAAAAGTCACGAGACCCTCATGACGCTCCAAAAAACCTCCGCCGAAAAGGCCGCCATTCGCCACGACTGGACGATCGAAGAGATCGAGGCGCTTTTCGCCTTGCCCTTGCTCGATCTCGTGCATCGCGCGCAAACGGTCCATCGTCAATATCACGACGATACGATCCAACTCGCGAGCCTTTTGTCGATCAAGACCGGCGGTTGCGCCGAGGATTGCTCCTATTGCCCGCAAAGCGCCCATCACGGCAAGAAGACGGGCCTCGTCAAGGAGCATATGTTCGACGTGGGCCATGTGCTCGCCTGCGCCCGCACGGCGAGGGAGGCGGGCGCCTCGCGCTTCTGCATGGGCGCGGCCTGGCGCTCGGTGCGCGACGGGGCGGAATTCGATTCCGTGGTCGATATGGTCAAGGGCGTGCGCGCTCTCGGCATGGAAGCCTGCGTGACCTTGGGCATGTTGAAGCCGCATCAGGCGCGGCGCCTCGCCGAAGCGGGCCTCACCGCCTACAACCACAATCTCGACACCAGCCCGGAATTTTACGGCGAGATCATCTCGACCCGGACCTATCAGGACCGGCTCGACACGCTGGAAAACGTCCGCGCCGCCGGGATCGACATCTGCTGCGGCGGCATTATCGGCATGGGCGAGCGGGAATATGACCGCGCCTCGCTGCTGCGCGTGCTGTCGCACATGGACCCGCATCCGGAAAGCGTGCCGGTCAATGCGCTCGTCGCGGTCAAGGGCACGCCGCTCGAAGGCCGGCCGCAGGTCGACGCTTTCGACATGGTGCGAATGATCGCGGTGGCGCGCATCGTCATGCCCAAGTCGCGGGTGCGCCTATCGGCGGGCCGCTCGGAAATGAGCGCCGAAGCCCAGGCTTTCTGCTTCATGGCCGGGGCCAATTCGATTTTTTACGGCGAGAAACTGCTCACCACCGCCAACAACGACGCGGCCGAAGACCGGGCGCTGATCGCCAGGCTCGGCCTCAACGTCCAGGAGATCGAGGAGCGCAGCGCCCATCACGATCTCGACAGCCAGCCAGGCAGCACCTCGCGAATCGCGCCGGTCAGCGCCGCCAGCTGATCTTCCTCGATGGTGAAGGCGGGCGTGAGATAGACGATATCGCCGAAGGGGCGAATCCAGACGCCCTTTTCCGCGAATTTCTCGCGCAAACCGGCGAGATCGCCAAGTTTTCGGCATTGCACCACGCCGATCGCGCCCTTGACCCGCACTTCCATGACTCCGGGAATTCTTGCGCAGGGCGTCAGACCTTCGCGCAGGAGTTCCTCAATGCGCGCGACCTGGGCGAGCCGCGGCTCGGTCTCGAACAGGTCGAGCGAGGCGTTGGCCGCGGCGCAGGCGAGCGGATTGGCCATGAAAGTCGGGCCGTGCATCAGGGCTTTCGACGGATCGTCGGAGAGAAAAGCCTCGAAGACGTGAGGGCGGGCGATGGTCGCGGCGAGCGACAGAGCGCCGCCGGAAAGGCCCTTGCCGAGACAGAGGATGTCAGGGACGATCCCGGCCTGTTCGCAGGCGAACAAGGTTCCCGTCCGGCCAAAGCCGACAAAAATTTCGTCGGCGATGAGCAGGACGCCATGTCTTCGGCAGGCGTCGGCGATGCGGCGCAGGGTTTCGGGCGCGTGGAATTTCATGCCGCCGGCGCCCTGCACGAGCGGCTCGATCAGCACGGCGGCGATGTTCTGCTTTTCACGCGCCAGCAGCGTGTCGAAGGCTTCTTCCGAGGCGGCGTCCACCGGCAGTTCGGCGAGGAATTGCTTCGGCAGATAGTTCTTGAACAGGCTGTGCATGGATTCGTCGGGGTCGCAGACCGACATGCAGGCCATTGTGTCGCCGTGATAGGCGTAACGAAAACTCACCATGCGGCTGCGGCCCGGCTCGCCTTTGTTCAGCCAGTACTGGACCGCCATTTTCATCGCCACTTCGACCGCGACCGAGCCGCTATCGACGAAAAAGACGTGATTGAGGTCGCCGGGGGTCTTTTCCGCCAGCCTTTGCGCCAGCCTTACCGCCGGTTCATGCACAAGTCCGCCGAACATGACATGCGGCATTTTGTCGAGCTGGCGGCGGATCGCGCCCTGGATATGCGGATGGTTATAGCCGTGGCAGGCGGTCCACCAGGAGGCGATTCCGTCGATCAGGCGGCGGCCGTCGGCGAGATGGATGAGCGAGCCATTGGTGGCCACGGCCTCAAGCGGCTGGCCGGCCGTCCGCATTTGGGTGTAAGGCAGCCAGAGGTTTTCCAGCAGGTTTTTGGGGAGCGGGGGCTTGGGGCTCAAATATTTCGTCACCTCGACCGGCACCGGGATCGGCAAGACCTATGTGACATCGGCGCTCATCCGGCAAGCGCGGCGAGAAGGAAAAACGGTCGCGGCCTTTAAGCCTGTCATTTCCGGCTTCGACGCGGGCAATGTCGCGGCAAGCGATACGGGCGCGATCCTCGCGGCCTTGGGCGAGGCGCCGACGCCAGAAATTATTGACAAAATTTCGCCGTGGCGGCTCAAGGCGCCGCTTGCGCCGAACATGGCGGCCCGCGCCGAGGGCCGCGCGTTGGACTGCGGTGATATTTTTGTATTTTCAAATAAAGTATTACAAGAAGAATATGATCTAACGCTTATAGAAGGCGTCGGTGGCGTCATGGTCCCGCTCGACGACAAAAATACGGTTCTGGACTGGATCGTCGCCGCCAAGGCGCCGGTTCTGCTGGTCGTCGGCGACTATCTCGGCACGATCAGCCACACGTTGACCGCTTTTGAGGTTTTGGGGGCGAGAGGGGCGGAAATTGCCGCCGTGATCGTCAACGAAGGCGAGGGAGAAAACCCGCCTTTCGCGGAAACCGTCGCGGAAATCGCCCGCTGGCTCACTCCGGTTCCGGCTTTGGGCCTGCGCCGTGGTGAGGATGGGGCGGCGCTCGCTGGATTGCTCAAATAAAGCCAGAATTGACCGGGCGTTT
Organism: uncultured Rhodoblastus sp.; assembly: GCA_964425315.1. Taxonomy (GTDB): domain Bacteria; phylum Pseudomonadota; class Alphaproteobacteria; order Rhizobiales; family Beijerinckiaceae; genus Rhodoblastus. Next base: position 9 of record CAYRNB010000040.1, on the reverse strand, counting down.
CCTTCTCCC
>CAYRNB010000039.1:24438-27992 GCA_964425315.1 uncultured Rhodoblastus sp. | reverse complement strand
AGCAAGGCTTCCGGCTGCAGGGCGATCACCGCCAGAGCCGCGAAGGCGAGATTGCGCATGGTGAGCGCCGGCCGGTCGACCAGAACCGAGCCGAGCAGGATCAGGATCATGAACAGGGCGCGCTCCGAGCCGACGCGCGAGCCGGTGAACAGGCCATAGACGCAGGCGCCGATCATGGCCAGCGCCGCCGCCCATTTCTTGATCGGGTAGTTCAGCGCCAGAGCCGGGATCAGCGCCAGCAGGCGGCGCAGCCCGACGAAGAAAATGCCGGCGACCAAGGTCATCTGCACGCCGGAAATGGTGATGATGTGGAATATGCCGGCGCGACGGATGGTTTCGCGCGCCGCCTCCGACAGGAGATCGCGCTTTCCCGTCACCATGGCGGCGCCGATCGCGCCATCGTCGCCGCCGATGGCGTTATAGACGCGCAAGGCGAGCGCGTTGCGCGCCCGGTCGACGGCGGCGAAAAAGCGCAGGCTCAAGGGCGGCGGCCGGGGCGCAGCAATGATCTGCGGCGGTCGCAAGGCGCTGCCGACCGCGCCGATGCGGGCGAAATAGGCGGTGCGGGCGAAATCGTAGCCGCCCGGAATCGAGGGCTGTGGCGGCGGCATCAGCCGCGCCTTGACCTTGATGAAATCCCCGGCGGCGAAACCCGGCGTTCCGCGCGAGGTCAGGCGCACGCGAAAGGGCGTCGCCCGCCGCGCCAGGCCTTGCGCCGTGGCGACGCGCAGCAGGAAGCGCGCCCCCTGGACGCGATAATCGACCTCCTCGACGAAACCGGTCAGTTCGCCGAAGTAAAAGCGATGCAGAACCGGCGCCTCGACTCGCGCCGCGCGCCAGCCGGCGGAAAATTCTCCCGCCGCCAACGCCGACAGCGCGACGAAAAGCGCGAACAGGCCGCGGCGCGCGCGCGTGAAATAGGCGAAAATCGCGCAAAGAAGGCTGAAGGCGCCGACGACCGGCAGAAAAGGCTCGGTCACGGCGACGAGATAAAAGATAGCGCCAGCCCCCGCCGCCGCCGGTAGCCACAGAAAGGGCCGGCGCAGCACCCATTCCTCTTCGAGCGCAAGGGCGAATTGCGCCTTGAGGCCGCGAAAAAAAGCGAGCGACGCGCGGCCGGTGAGCGCGCCTGCGCCGAAAATTCCGCCCGTCCCTTCCCTTGCCGCGTCTTTTGGCGCGGAAGTCATGAACTTGCCCCTTTTTTTGCCGCCGGAGCCCATGCTACACGAGCGCGCCGGCGCAGATAAGGTCTGTTCAGCTCACGCTACCGCCAATTTTCAAGGTTTTTCATCGATGTCCCAACCCGTCGTGACGCGTTTTGCCCCCTCGCCGACCGGCTTTCTCCATATCGGCGGCGCGCGCACCGCTCTGTTCAACTGGCTGCTGGCCCGCCAGACCGGCGGCAAGATGCTGCTGCGCATCGAGGACACCGACCGCGAGCGCTCAACCGACGAAGCCATCGCCGCCATTCTAGACGGCATGAAATGGCTCGGCCTCGACTGGGACGGCGAGGTGACCTATCAGTTCTCGCGCGCCGCCCGGCACGCCGAAGTCGCGGCGCAGCTCCTGGACCGCGGCGCGGCCTATCGATGCTACGCCAGCGCGCAGGAACTCGACGAGATGCGCGCGCTGGCGCGCAGGGAAGGCCGCCCGCCGCGCTACGACGGGCGCTGGCGCGACCTCGGCGGCACGGAACACGAGGCCAAGGCCGTCGCCGAGGGCCGCAAACCGGTGGTTCGGCTGAAGGCGCCGCGCGACGGCGAGACCGTGATCGAGGACAAGGTTCAGGGCCGCGTGGTCTTTCCCAACAAGGACCTCGACGATCTGGTGCTGCTGCGCTCGGACGGGACGCCCACCTATATGCTGGCGGTAGTGGTGGACGACCACGATATGGGCGTCACCCAGATCATTCGCGGCGACGACCATCTCACCAACGCCGCGCGCCAGACCCACATTTACGAGGCGATGGACTGGACGCCGCCGGCCTTCGCCCATATTCCGCTGATCCACGGGCCGGACGGGGCCAAAATGTCCAAGCGCCACGGCGCGCTGGGCGTGGACGCCTATCGCGGCATGGGCTATCTGCCGGCGGCTTTGCGCAATTATCTGGCGCGGCTCGGATGGAGCCAGGGCGATCGCGAATATTTCTCCACGCCGGAGCTGGTCGAGGCCTTTTCGCTCGAACAGGTGCATCGCTCGCCGGCGCGCTTCGACTTCGCCAAATTGGAGAATATGAACGGCCACTACCTGCGGGCGACGCCGGACGAGGAACTGCTGGCGCAGTTCGTCGCCGCCCTGCCCTATCTTCCCGGCGGGCCGGAACTCGCGGCGCAGCTCGACGAGGCGAAAGCCGCACAACTGGCCAGGGCCCTGCCCGGTCTGAAGGAGCGCGCCAAGACCCTGATCGAACTGGCCGACGGCGCGGGCTTTCTTTTCGCCGCCCGTCCGCTCGTCCCCGACGCCAAGGCGACGGAAATCCTCAATGGCGGCGGGCGCGCCCATCTCGCCGCCCTCGCCCTGCAACTCGCCGCCCTTCCCGAATGGTCGGCGGCGGCGACGGAGGCGGCCGTCCGCGCCTATGTCGCGGAAAGCGGCGCCAAGCTCGGCCAGGTCGCCCAGCCGCTCCGCGCCGCGCTGACCGGACGCGCCACCTCGCCCGGCATTTTCGACGTGCTGGAGACGCTCGGCCGCGACGAAAGTCTCGGCCGAATCCAAGACGCCGCCGCTTGAACGCTTAAGTTGCGAAACGCCAGGCAGGGCTTGCGAAAAGTGGACGCCGGATCTCCGACTAAAGCCTTGCTCCAGCATCGGACCCCAAGCGCGAATTCCCTGTCGCGCCAACACATTCGCGCCAGGGGCGCCCCATTGGTTTAACCCTCGTTCATCTTGAACAGCCGGAGACAATGCGATAGCAATTTGCAGCGCACAAATTTCATGCGATTTCGCGGCCTTCGACGCGCCTTCGCTTGGCGAGGCGTTGGTCGGACGGGGGGCGGCGCGTCTGAGCGCGGCACAGAAAAGGCGGTCCACATGAGCGAAGCGGCAAAATTTCAATTCGGCGACAAAACGGTGGAAATGCCGGTCAAGCAAGGCTCGGTCGGTCCGGCGGTGGCCGACATCTCCAAGCTTTACGGCCAGACCGGGATGTTCACCTATGACCCCGGCTTCACTTCCACCGCCAGCTGCGAATCGAAAATCACTTATATCGACGGCGGCGCCGGCGTCCTGCTCTATCGCGGCTTTCCCATCGACCAACTCGCCATTCACGGCGACTTCCTCGAAACCTGCTATCTCCTGCTCTACGGCGAATTGCCGACCGCCCCGCAGAAGGCCGATTTCGACTACCGCATCACGCGCCACACCATGGTGCACGAACAAATGGCGCGGTTCTTCTCCGGCTTCCGCCGCGACGCGCATCCCATGGCGGTCATGGTGGCCTCCGTCGGCGCGCTTTCCGCCTTCTATCACGACTCGACCGACATCTCCGATCCGCAGCAGCGCGTGATCGCGACCATGCGCATCATCGCCAAAATGCCGACGCTCGCGGCCATGGC
>CAYRNB010000039.1:2568-24338 GCA_964425315.1 uncultured Rhodoblastus sp. | reverse complement strand
GTCGGCTGGATCGCGCAGTGGAAGGAAATGATCGAGGACCCGAACCAGAGGATCGGCCGGCCGCGCCAGCTTTACACCGGCGAGCCGCAGCGCGAATATGTGCCGTTGAGTTCGCGCTGAAGGCAGGAATGATGGCATTCAATTTTTTGCGGCCGCCGCGCCGAGAGCGGCGCGCGAAAAGGTGGAGCCCGGTTTTTCGCAATAAGCGCCGCGTCTCTGCGGAAGCCAAGCCGTTTCGCGATTTGACAAAATCGCGAAAGGGTTTCGCAGCGGCGGTTGTTTTCGGTTTTTGCGTCGGCCTGGGCGCCCACGCCGCCTTGGCGCAGGAAAATTCGCCCGGCGAAGGCGGCCCGGTCACGATCGTCAACGACAAGGCTTTCGATTGCGACGTCTTCAAAAAGGCGATCGTCGCCGCCGACGACGGGTTCAGATCCCTGCGCGGCGCGGCGACGCGCAATGACGAAAAATTCGCCATCTATCGCGTGATCGCGCCGCTTTTCGGCGTCTGCCAGATCATAGACAAGAAGAAAATCCATGAAGTCTCCTATTCCTGCCAGGCGTCGAACCTGCAGATGGACGACATCAAATCGACGGTCGAGGCCTGTCTCGGCGATCACGCTTTTGGAGCGCCGTTGAACCGCATCCCACGCACGGCCTTCCTGCACTACAATCCGCGCGTCGGCGACAAGAGCGCGCGCGTGATCATCCTGACCAATTTTTCCAAAAAAATGCTGGTGATTTTTCGCGCCAAGAAATCGCGCTAGCGATTCATATCTGACGTTTGGTTCCCGAACATGCGTTATTCCTATGGGCTGAGGCCGACCCGAAACGGGCCCCGGGCCTCCCGCACCGACCATCCCGTTATTGGAACCAGGCGGACATTGCCGACGCCTGCCTCAGCCGTTCAACATGACTGCTAACGGACACGAGCCGCGTCGTAGATCGGACGGAACATGCGACGGTAATCTTTCGGCAGAAGACCGGCGCAGCGCTTGAACAGTTTCCGGAAAAATGCCGGATTTTCATATCCGACCGCGGCAGCAATATCATCGACCGACATGTCGCTGGTCTCAAGCAGTCCTTTCGCCTCTTCGATCCGAAGATTTTGCACATAGCCTATGATGGTCGATCCAGTAGCCGCGGCAAAGCGGCGCTTCAGGCTGCGTTCTGGAATGGCGTACTCCGCGACGACGCCGGCAACCGCCTGCGGCTCGCGGTAATGCGCGCGCAGCCAATCCTCTGCCCGCCGCACGACCGAGTCCGCGTGCGCTTGACGCCGAACCAAGCTGGCAAACGGCAGTTGGCCGGCGCCATGCCATTGCAGCAGATAAATTTTCGCGATATGCAGCGCCTCGCCCGGACTGCAATGGCGCGAGATAATGTGGATGGCGAGGTCGTGCCAGGCGGTGGCGCCGCCCGCCGTTACGATACGTCCGCCATCATCAGCGAAGACGATGGTGGGTTCAGGAATAAATCGAACGTCCGGAAAACTGTTACGGAATAGGTCCGCATAGCCCCAATGCGATGTCGCCGCCTTGCCGTTGAGCAGGCCGGAAGCCGCGAGCAGCACTGCGCCTGAGCAGGCCGAATAGATCGTGCTGCCGGCCCGATGGCGGTCGCGAAGCCATTCCTTCAGTTCGCAATAGCGATCCTTCAAGTCGTCGTCGGGCGCGAGCCACAGCTCCGGGATGACGATGATGTCCGCGCCGGACGCCTCCGCGATGGTCAGGTCAGGCGTGACCGGGATGGCGTTGCCGCATCGGAATGGTTCCCGCGACAGCGAGACAATTTTCGGCTGGATCGACCGCCCTCCGGGCTTATCGCCGACGAGCGCGAGCCACAGCGTCCCGGTCGATGCGAAAACGTCGATCAACCCGTAGATCGCGGACCCCGCGGATTCCGGCAAGGCGAGGATCAACGCCTCGACAGCCTTTGCACTGGTGTTGGCCATTCCTGCACCAGAAATTGGCACAAAAGGATCGTTTTTGACGAAACCCGATCTGACGCCGGTCCGCATCCAGCGCTAGCTTCCTTGCCTGATCGAGGCTCGTTCAACCAAACGCAGCCCGAAACTAACCTGAGGAGGCATGCAATGCCAGTCTATCTAATCGCTGACGTGAAGGTGACAGACGACAAGTGGCTGCCAAGCTATGCCGCATCCGTGCACGGCCTCGTGCACAGGCACGGCGGCAAATACCTGGCCCGCAGCGCCAATGTGAAGACGCTCGAAGGCAGGCCGTTGGACGCCACCTTGGTGGCGCTCATCGAATTTCCGTCGGCTGAGGCCGCAGCGGCCTTCACCGGCGATCCCGAATACGCGCCGTTTGCCGCGGCCCGACAGCGCGGCAGCGAGAGCCGGCTTCACCTTATCGACAATACCGACCTCGCCGGCACAATCGCCTATTTGCCCAGAGGCTGACCTCCGTATCCACGCATCGAATGCGAAACGTAAGGATGCCAAACCAATGAAACGCTATGTGATCGAACGTCATATTCCTGGAGTCGGCGGCTTGAGCCAGACCCAACTCAAGGAACTCGCAGCCGCCTCGAATGGCGCAGTCGCCAAGCTTTCCGGGACCGTGCAATGGGTGCAGTCCTACATCGCTGCCGACAACACGTTCTGCGTCTACCTGGCCGAGAGCGAAGATCGCGTTCGCGAGCACTCGCGCCTGGCCGGCTTTCCAATCACCAGAGTCAATGAAACGGTCACCGTGATCGACCCGTTGACGGCGTATTCCTGAGCCTGGCGGAACGAAGACGCAACCACGTCTGACGCTCTGACGTTTAATTCGGAAACTGTCTGATGGGCGTCATGCGGACCTCGGCGGCGACCTGGAGCCAGGGCATTCGCACAATCTGATCATGACAGGGAGGAACCGATGAGCCAAGTCAACGACGACAAGCTGCATCAATTCTTCGGCAAAATGTTGGGTGATCTCGGGGGCGCGTACTGCGTGCCGACAACACGGATCGGCTTGCGCCTCGGGCTATTCGACGCGCTTTACGGCAACGGTCCCCTCGCCGCGGAAGACCTCGCGGCCAAGGCCGGCGGACTGGCGGTTCGCTACGTCCGGGAATGGGCGCTTGCCCAAGCGGCCAACGGCTTCATCGACTATGATCCGGAGGCGGAAACGTTCAGCCTCTCGCCGGAGCAGGCTATGGTTTTCGCCATTAAGGACAGTCCCGTCTATCTCGCAGGCGCGTTCGATCTCGTCGCCGCGATGATCGAAGGCGAAAAAAAGGTCGAGCAGGCGTTTCGGACGGGGATGGGCGTACGCTGGGGCGACACGGCGCCTTGCCTGTTTTGCGCGACCGGGGCTTTTTTCCGGCCAGGGTATGCCAACAATATCGTGCAGAACTGGTTGCCTTCTCTGCGCGGCGTGAACGAAAAACTGAAGGCGGGAGCCAAAGTCGCCGACGTCGGCTGCGGCGTCGGGTTTTCGACCCTGCTGATGGCGAGCGCTTTTCCGGAGAGCCGGTTCACCGGCTTCGATTTTCACGCGCCCTCCATCGAGGAAGCGCGCCGTCACGCGGAGCAGCATGGTCTCGCCGATCGGGTTCGCTTTGAAACGGCGAAGGCGAAAGAAATCTCTGAATCGGATTTCGATCTCGTCACCTCCTTCGACTGCCTGCACGATATGGGCGATCCGCGCGGATGCGCGGCGCAGATCCGCCGAATCCTTAAACGCGACGGCACATGGATGATCGTGGAGCCGATCGCAGGCGACAAGGCGAAGGACAATATGAATCCCGTTGGCCGCCTCTATTACAACGGCTCGACGATGATCTGCGTGCCCACCTCGCTCGATCAGGAGGTAGGCGAGGCGTTGGGAGCCCAGGCGGGCGAGGCCAGACTCGCCGAAGTCGTTCGTGCGGGTGGATTTTCGGACATACGCAGAGCGACGGAGGGACCGTTCAATATGGTCATCGAGGCGCGCGCCTGACAATCCAAACGCCAGGGCGCATTCACCTGACGCCATCGTGCATTGACAATGACCGACGCTATCCGCGCCGAAAGGCGCGGCGCCGGCTGAAGTGTGATTTTGGCGCAATCTCGCCGATCGATGGCCGGCTCCCGCCCTGGCGTAATCGGCCATCCGACTTACGACGGCTTCCCGCCTATCATCGCCATTCATCCCGGAAGCGGCATTGGTTTTTCCCAACTAGCTAGCCGGATCGCACAAGATCGCAGATCGCCTGCGCCGCCTTGTCGCTCGGCTGCGCGCCGTCGGGCAGGACCATGCGGCTTTCAAGCTTGTCCAGCGCCGCGAGTTGGCGGCGCCGCTCCGGCCCGTCGTCGAGAATTTCAGCCAGGGCGGCGGCGAGCGGCGCGCCTTCCGCCTGCGCCTGCAGGAATTCGGGAAAGGCCTTTTCGTCGAGGATGAGATTGGGTAGGACGATGGTCGGGACCTGGATCAGGCGCCGGGCGATGAATTCCTCAAATTTCGGCACTTTATAAGCGACGACGGTCGGCGTGCGCGACAGCGCCAGCTCCAAAGTCACCGTGCCCGAGGCCGCAAGCGCCGCGCGCGCGGAGCGAAAGGCGGCGAGTTTCTCCGCCTCTCCCAGGACGAGACGGGGCTTGACCGGCCAGGCGTCGATCATGGCCTCGATCCGCGGCGCAACCGCCGCCGCCGCCGGCAGGACGAAATCGAGACCGGGGCGCATCTCATCGAGCTTCGCCAGCGCATCGCCAAAGGCCGCGCCCATGCGCGCCACGACGGAGCCGCGCGAGCCGGGCAGGACAAGAACCGGCCCCGACCTTTTCGCGGCGTCGTCGCCACGAAATTCGTCCAAGCGCTCGATCAGCGGATGGCCGACATAAAGGCAGCGCGGCCCGCCGAGACGCGCATGCGCTTCCGGCTCGAACGGCAGCAGCGCCAAAACGAGGTCGATGTAGCCTCGCATTTTCTTGGCCCGGCCCGGCCGCCAGGCCCAGACCGTCGGGCTGACGTAATCGACCACTTTCAGCCCCGGCCGCAATTTGCGCGCCCGCCGCGCGACGCGATGGGTGAAGTCGGGGCTGTCGATCAGGATCAAGGCGTCGGGCTTCGCGGCCGCCGCGGCTTCCGCGGTCTGTCTTATGCGGGAAAGAAGCGTGGGGAGCCGAGCCAGCACCGGCAGCACGCCCATGACGGCGATGTCGGTCATGGGAAAGAGGCCTCGAAAATTTTCTCGCGCCATCGCCTCGCCGCCGACGCCGGAAAATTCGGCGTTGGGATCTATGGCGCGAAGGGCGCGGATCAATTTGGCGCCGAGCTGGTCGCCCGAGGCCTCGCCGGCGACGAGAAAGAATTTCACCTGCCCTGCTCCGGCTCAAATCCGTAAAGAAAAAGTCCGGCCCGTTCCGCTTGGGCGGCGACGCCGGCGCGATCGAGCATGAGCACCTCGCCCGCCGCGACCGCCAGTCCGCATAAGCCGGCGCGCGCCGCCGCAGCCACCGTTTCGGGACCGATCGCCGGCAGATCGACGCGCAGATCCTGTCCCGCCTTCGGCGCCTTGACCAGAAGACCCGCCGCGCCCTTGGCCCGCCAGCGGCCCTGCTCCCGCAATTCCGCGGCGCGCGTCAGCATGGCGTCCGTGCCCTCGACCGCCTCGACCGCAATGATCCGGCCATGGGCGACAACCGCCGCCTGCCCGCAATCGTAAGCCGAGAGATCGCTCAAGAATCGGCGCCCCAGCTTCAGGTCCTGATCGAGATTTTTGGGAAAAGCCACGCCGTTCATGGCGCCCGCCGCCGCCAGAAGCTCCGGCGCAAAAGATTCGACCCCGACGATCCTAAAACCCTCGCGCTCGAAAAGGGCGATCACGCCTTTCAGCGCGTGGTCGTCGCCGCCCTTCAGCAGGCGCAGGATTTCCGGCAGCCTTTTGACGCCGCCCCAGTCGAGCCGCAGGTCGGCGAATTCCGGCCGCTTCAGCCCGCCGATCAGGCAGACGTCGCCGATCTTTCGCGCGGCGATTTCGCGGAAAGCCTGGCCCAATTGGCCGATCCCGAGCCAGACATGGGGGAATTGTTCGATTTCCGCGCCGGCGACGCCGCGCAGGCCGAGAAGAAAGACCTCGAGCCCTCGGGCTTGCGCCGCCCGCGCGGCGACAAGGGGGAATTGGCCGCCGCCGCAAATGAAGGCGACCTTGCCGGTCAAAGGTCTTTCCCCGATTCCGGCACACAGAGTTGCTTGTCGCCGCCGGCGCGGATGAAGTCGAGAATTTCCATCACTTCCGCATTGCCGGCGAATTCCTCCGCCACGTCCTCCACCCTTTCCTTCAACGTGCCTTCGGGCGCGAAAAGGGCGCGATAGGCGCGGCGGAGATCGTGAATCTGCTCGCGGGAAAAATTGCGCCTTTTCAGGCCGACGAGATTGAGGCCCATGAGAAAGCCGCGATTGCCGAACGCAAGGCCGAAGGGGATCAGATCGGCGCCGATCCCGGTCATGCCGCTGACGAAGGCGTGCGCGCCGATGCGGGCGAATTGCACCACCGCCGAGCCGCCGCCGCAAATGACGAAATCGCCGATGGTCACATGGCCGGCGATCATGGCGTTGTTGGAAAAGACGCAATCATTGCCGATGACGCAATCGTGGCCGACATGGGAATTGGCGAGAAAGGCGCAGCGATCGCCGATCGTGGTGGCGAGCTTTCCGCCGACCGTGCCGGGGTTCATGGTCACGCCCTCGCGGATGATGCAGTCCGCGCCGAGGACAAGCGTCGAGTCCTCGCCCCGATATTTCAGATCCTGCGGCTCGTGGCCGATCGAGGCGAACGGAAATATGCGCGTCCGCGCACCGATCCTGGTGCGTCCGGCGACGGCCACATGCGATTTGAGCGACACCCCGTCTTCAATCACGACTTTTGGGCCGATATGGCAGAAAGGGCCGATCTCGACGCCCGCGCCGAGCCTGGCGCCGTCCTCAATGATGGCGGTGGCGTGAATGCGCGCGGCCTGCGACATGTTTCAGCCTTGTGGTTGAGCCGAGTTTTCGTAGATGATCATGGCGGAAATTTCCGCCTCGGCGACCAGGACGCCGTCAACTTTCGCCTCGCCGCGATACCACCAGATATTGCGCCGCTGGTTGAGCCGGGTCATGTGGAATTCGACGCGGTCGCCTGGCTCGACCGGCTTGCGGAACTTGGCTTTGTCGATCGTCATGAAATAGACCAGCGGCGGCTTTTCGCCGCCGAGCCGCGCATGGACGCACAAGGCCCCCGCCGTCTGCGCCATGGCCTCGATCAGCAGCACGCCGGGAAAGACCGGCTTGTTGGGGAAATGGCCGACGAACTGCGGCTCGTTGATCGTGACGTTCTTGATTCCTATGCCGAACTCATCCCCTCGGGCGGAAACGATGCGGTCGACCAGAAGAAAGGGATAGCGATGCGGCAGTAATTGCATCAGGCGTTGAATGTCGATCCTGTCAATCGTTTCGGCCTCAGAGGTCATCAAGCTTTTTCCGTCGGTCTTTCGCCAATTGGAAGGTGAAAATTGCCGCCCCAGCTTTAACGACAGTTTGTCGCCGAAGGCTAGGGTAAAAAAGGTCAGTCTTCGCGCCCGCCGCGGCGGCTTTTCACCAGCCGGTCGACCGCGGCGACGCCCTTCAGCCAGTCGCGCGAATTTTTGGCCGGCGAGCCGCCCATTTTCGCTCCCGGATCGACATCGGCCATGACGCCCGATTGCGCCGCGATCTGCGCCCCCATGCCGATGCGCAAATGGCCGGTAATGCCAGCCTGGCCGCCGACGACGACGAAATCGGAAAGCTCGGTCGAGCCGGAAATGCCGACCTGGCTGACGATCACGCAATGGCGGCCGATCACCACATTATGGGCGATCTGAACCAAATTATCGATTTTTGTTCCCTCGCCGATGATGGTGTCGCGATTGGCGCCGCGGTCGATTGTACAGTTCGCGCCGATTTCGACGTCGTCCTGAATGACGACCCGGCCGATCTGCGGCACTTTCAAATGGCCGCGCGGCCCCATGGCGAAGCCGAAGCCATCCTGGCCGATGCGGGCGCCGGGATGGATGATGACGCGGTCGCCGATCAGGGCGTTGAATATCGTCGCGCCGGCGCCGACCGCGCTCATCCGGCCGATGCGCACGTCCGGCCCGATCACGGCATTGGCGCCGATGACCGCGCCCGCGCCGATTTCCGCGCGGGGGCCGATCACCGCCCCCGGATCGACGGCGACATCGGCCTCCAGCCGCGCCGAAGGATGAATTTGGACCCCGGGCGAAACCCCATGCGCCTCGAAAAGCGCGAAAGGCCGCGCCGCCTCGGGATAGATTTTTGCCGCGACCAGGGCGCAAGCGCGATAGGGCTCGCGCGCCACCAGGGCGACGACGCCGGCGGGGACCTTCTTGGCGTAGCGCTCGCCGATCAGGCACGCGCTGGCCCTGGTCCGCTCCAATTGCTCGACATATTTGGGATTGTCGAGAAAGACCAGATCGCCCGGCCGCGCCCGGTCGAGCGGCGCGACGTCGCGTATTTCCTGAGCGAGGTCGACATCGGACGCCGGCTTGGCGCCGGTCCAGGCGACGATGTCGGCAAGCGTCGGCGCCATTGCGCGGCGAAAGAATTTCAGCTCGTCCATGGCGAGGGTCCCTTCATCGCCCGGCCGGAGCGTGGCTCAGCCCCGGATAAGCAAAGGGCGCGGCTGGCGGCCGCGCCCCTGTCGGTCGCGTTGCGGCGAAAATCAGAACGACGTGCCGCCGCTGAAGCTGAAAGCCTGGGTCACGTCATATTTATCCTTCGACAGGACGAAGGCGTAGTTGACGCGGATCGGCCCCATCGGCGAGTTCCAGATCACGCCGAGGCCGACCGAGGAACGGATCATCGCACTATCCTCGACCTTGATACAGGGCGACTGGGTATAATGGGCGTTGGCGTAATCGATCGTGGCCTGCTTGTTGGCTGGAGTGCACGCGTTCCCCGCAGTCACGCCCGAACCGACGCTGCCGTATGGGAAATTCGGCATATAGCCGGTAAAATTGGTCGCCCCGGCATAGTCGAACAAGGTGCCTGCGTCGGCAAAAACTGCGCCTCTCAGGCCGATATCCCTGGGAATGCCCCAGATCGGAAAATCCGCCTCCACCGAGGCGCCGACGAATTGCGTGCCGCCGAGCGAATTGCCCCAGTTGTTGACGCCGGGATTGGTGATGTCGCGCGGGCCGAGGCCGCCCGGCGCAAAGCCGCGCACCAGGGTCGGGCCGAGGTTGAAATTGTCGACAATGCGCAATTGCTGACCGCCCCATCCGAACATATCGCCAGCCTGGAGATGGACGATGCCGACCACGCCGTCCAAATAGAGCGGATGATAATAACGCAAGTCGCCGGTGGTGCGCAGGAACTCGGAATCGCCTCCGACGCCGGCGAAATCCTGCTTCAGCGAGGCATAAATGCCGTCTTCCGGATTACGCGGGTTGTCGAGGTCGTTGTAGTTCAGCGTATAGCCGACCATCGACGTGACCCAGTCGCCCGCCGCTTGTTTCAGCGCGACGGAAGCTTCGCCATTGGTCAAACAACTGCTGGTCGCAGACCCCGGATACGGCGTAAAGCCCGGAATGGGATTGCTACAGTCGTTATACGGCATGCTCTTCGAATTCGGAATCGTCAGGCGCGAGAAATAGCCGGTATAACGTGGACTGAGGGTAATTTCGTCGTTGAGCGGAACGCCCAGGCGCAGAGTGCCGCCCGTCACCCAATCCTCATAATAGGCGTAAGGCGAGGCGTTGGACAATTTGCTGTAGAGGTCGAAGCCGGCGGCAAGGCGCTGGTCGAGGAAGAAGGGCTCGGTGTAATTCAGCTCGACGCCCTTGGCGTATTGCCCGTAGGTCACGGAGCCGCGAATGTATTCGCCCCTGCCGAGGAAATTCGACTGCGACACGGAAACGGAGGCCAGCCAGCCTTGCTGGGTCGAATAGCCGCCGGAAACGGAGAAATTGCCGGTCGATTTTTCGACGACGTTGACATCGACGATGACTTCGTCCGGCCGGTCGCCGGCCTCGTTGGTGATTTTTACGCTCTTGAAGAAGCCGAGCGCGTTCAGCCGGCGCTCCGCCTTGTCGATCAGCGCCTTGTTATAGGCGTCGCCCTCGCCGATATCGAATTCGCGGCGAATGACGTAATCGCGGGTCGCGGTATTGCCGCTGATATTGATGCGCTCGATATAGACATGCGGCCCCTCGTCGATGTCGAAAGCCAGCGCAACCGTGTGCGTGGCGGGGTCGCGCTGACCGCGCGGAGTCACCTGGTTGAAGGCGAAGCCGCGGTTGGAGAGGTCGGTGGTGATGGCGGTCACGGTCTTCTGAACGTCGTCGCCGTTATAGGTGTCGCCCTTGTGGATGTCGACGAAAGACTCGACCGAAGCAGGGGTGACGCCCGCGAGATGCGACACCACGTTCACTGAGCTGACCGTGTATTTCTCGCCTTCCTGCATGGAAATGGTGACGATATAGCCGCCCTTGGCCGCATCGTAGACCGCGTCCGTGCCGAGGATGCGGAAATCGGCATAACCGTTCTTGAGATAATAGCGGCGGATCGTCTCGGCGTCCTTGGCGATGCGCTCCGGATCGTAGACGTCCGAGGTCTTGAAGAACGACAGGAAATTCATCTCCGTCGTCGACATCAGCCCCAACAGCTTGGAGTCGGAATAGACATGATTGCCGATGAAGCGGATTTCCTTGACGCCGGTTTTTTCGCCTTCGTCAATGTTGAAGACCACGTCCACGCGGCCATTGGGCGTATTGACGATGCGCGTCGTCACTTTGGCGGCGTTATGGCCGCTGCGGCGGTAGATGTCGAGAATGCGCTGCACGTCGGCGGCGACGGTGGCAGGGCTGTAGGCGCCGTGGCTCTTCGACATGACCACCTTGTCCAATTCGGCGGTCTTGACCTTGCTGTTGCCGACAAAGACGACGTGGTTGATCAGTTTCGTGTTTTCGACCACGCGCACGACCAGCGCGCCGCCCCTGTGGCTGACCTCCACATCCGAAAAATAGCCGGTCTGGTAAAGCTTCTTCACGGCGTCATTGGGATTGGCGCCGATGAAATAGGAGCGGATCGTTTCAGAATCGACGCGCTTGTTGCCTTCGACGATGATGGTCTGGGCGGCGGCCATCGTTGGCGCAGCCAGTAGGACCCCGGCCATAGCCACCGCCAAAGCTGAGCGACCCATAAAACCCTGGCGAAACTTCATCGAAACCCGATCCCCTGACTCTTCAGCATCCGGCCATGGCCGCGCCGCGGCGAGACCAAAGCTTGCTTCGCAATTCCCTGAACGCCGTATCGGGCTGCGGCTATCCCAGGACGAACCTGAAAGAGAGCCAGAGACCGAATAAGGGTGGAAAAACCCTTCCGACGCCCGCCGGAAACATCGTCCGGCTCACGCGAATCATAGCTCAGATTGGATACCACAATCCAAGACCGGCCATCGCGACTCTGCTTCTACAAGGTTTATGGAATACTGCAAATGCCGAAGATCGCCTGTCTCGATTTTTTGCGACGCCGTGGCCCGCAAGCCACGCTTCTGCTTCTGTCTTCGGCCGCAATCAGGGGATTCTTGCGCTTTCGGAGGCGCCTTTACGGCGCTTGCGTGGCGACAAAACGGCACGAGGAAAACGCGCCCTCGAATGAAGTCGCGCCCGCCTCGCCGGCGGGCGCGACCTTGACCATTGCCGCGGGCGAGAATCAGCCCAGCTTGAACCACTGCCGCGTGATATGGGCGATGTCGTTATAAGTCGCGACCAGCATCAGGGTCAGGACGAAGGCCAGGCCGACCCGAAAGCCGAATTCCTGCGCCCGCGGCGTCAGCGCTTTGCCGCGCGCCGCCTCGAAGGCGTAGTAAAGCAGGTGGCCGCCGTCGAGCAAGGGAATCGGCAACAGATTCAAAAGGCCGATGGAGATGGAAAGAATCGCCGCCAAGCTGAACAGAGGCCAGATGCCGGCCTTGGCCACCTGCCCCGAGACCTGTGCGATTCGGATCGGCCCCGAGAGTCCCTTCGCGGATTGGCGTCCCTCCGCCACCCCGGCGATATAGTCGCCGGTGCGCGCGACGACGAACCAGGTTTCGCGCCCCGCCTCGACCGCCGCCCTCGGCAGGCTATAGGTCTGCAGCCGCCAATCGGTCGGAGCGCCGCCCGCGGTCACGCCGAGCACCCCGATGCGCGCCGCGCCCAAAGCCGTTTTGCTTTCCTTGAGTTGCGGCGTGGCGTCGATTTCCAGGGGCTTGCCGTCGCGCTGGACGACAAAATGCAGCTTGACCCCGGCGGACGTCGAGACGATGCGCTGCATGTCGAGGAAATTGTCGATCTTCGCGCCGTTGATCGACACAACCAGGTCACCCTTGTGGAAGCCTGCAACCGCCGCGCGGCTGCCGGCGATCACCTGATCGACCCGGGGGATGAGGATTTCCCGGCCCTTGAAATAGAACAGGCCGGTGAAGATAACGAGGGCGAGGACGAAATTGGCCAAGGGCCCCGCCACGACCACGGCGGCGCGCTTCCAAACCTTCTGCGCGAAAAAGGACACCGCCCTTTCGGATTCGGGCATGGCGGCGGCGGCTTCGAAATCCGTCTCGCTCGCGCCATTCGCATCGCCGTGAAAGCGCACATAGCCGCCAAGCGGCAGCGCCGCGAGCCGCCAGCGCGTGCCGTAGCGGTCAATGAAATGCGCGATTTCCGGCCCGAAGCCCATGGAGAAGACGTCGGCCTTGATGCCGCACATCCGCCCGACAATGAAATGCCCCAGCTCGTGAAAGAAGACCACCAGGCCGAGCACGAAGAGGAAGGGCAGGAGATAGGATCCCAATGTCCACACCGGATGAAAAACGGACATGACGACTCCTTACGTCGCCGGCGCCGCGGGCGCACGCTCGCCGGCAAATGGTTACTATTCCCTTAACATGCCGGATCGGAGTCT
This sequence comes from uncultured Rhodoblastus sp., assembly GCA_964425315.1. Lineage (GTDB taxonomy): Bacteria > Pseudomonadota > Alphaproteobacteria > Rhizobiales > Beijerinckiaceae > Rhodoblastus. The sequence continues at coordinate 11,430 of CAYRNB010000039.1, read as the reverse complement.
AACGGCCAAGCCCCGCAAGGCGCGCGCGCGATCTTTCTCTCACAATATGGTCAACGGCGAGCGCCGCCTCAATATCTGGCGGCGTCCCCGCCGCGCCCTCAGCCTCAAAAAGCTCACAAATCGCCTCAACATGTTCTGCTATTTCATTGAATGAAATTCTTTTTTCTAAAAACGCAGCCACCATCATCTCATTGGCCGCATTGAGAATTGTCGGCATGGCGCCGCCCGCCGCCAGCGCCGCCTTGGCGACCCGCAGGGCGGGAAAGCGGGCAAGATCAGGCTTTTCGAAGGTGAGCGAGCCGATCTGGGCGAGGTCGAGGCGGCGCGCTTCCGTCGCCACCCGTTCGGGAAAGGCGAGGCAATGGGCGATCGGAACCTTCATGTCGGGAACCGCCATGCCGGCCGTCACCGCGCCGTCGGCGAAGGAGACGAGGCCATGTACGATGGATTGCGGATGGACCAGCACGTCGAGCTTTTCCGCCGCGACGCCGAAAATATGCAGGGCTTCGATCAGTTCGAGCCCCTTGTTCATCAGGCTGGCGGAATCGACGGTGACCTTCGGACCCATGGCCCAGTTGGGATGGGCGAGCGCCTGTTCCGGCGTCGCCGCGGCGATCTCTTCGGCGCTCCAGGTGCGAAACGGTCCCCCGGAGGCGGTCAGCCACATTTTTTCGATCCGGTCCGCGCCTTCGCCGCCGAGCGCCTGGAAAATGGCGTTGTGTTCGGAATCCATCGGCAGGACGGTCGCCCCCTTCTCGCGAGCAGTGCGCATAAAAGGGTCGCCGGCGCAGACCAGGCATTCCTTGTTGGCGAGAGCGACGGTCCGGCCCGCCTCGACCGCGGCGTAGGTGGGCCGTACGCCCGCCGCGCCGGCGATCGCCCCGACGACGAGATCGGCCGGCTGGCGCGCCGCCTCTTTCATCGCCTCCAGGCCGGCGGCGGCTTCGACGCCCGAGCCGGACAGTTCGGCCTTCAGTTCGGCGTAACGGTCCGGATCGGCCAAAACGGCGAATTTCGCCGAAAGGCTTTTCGCGACGCGCGCGAGGTTCTTGGCGTCGCTGCCGCCGGCGACGGCCAGGGTTTCGAAAGCGCCCGGCGCGCCGAGAATCACGGCTTCGGTCGAGCGGCCGATCGAGCCGGTGGCGCCGAGGATGGTCAATTTTTTGGGAGGCGCGGAAGAACCGTTGGGAAGCGACATCGAGAGCCTATTGCCAATAGAACAAACCGGCCGCGGCGCCCGGCGCGGCATGGGCGTAGCCGAAAAGAGCGGCGAAGACGGCGGCCGCGATGAAACCGTCGAGACGATCCATGAAGCCGCCATGACCGGGAATGAGCCGGCTGGAATCCTTGACGTTATAACGGCGTTTCACCCAGGATTCGAACAGGTCGCCACCCTGCGCCACCGCGCCGGCGGCCAGGCCGAGGAAAAAGACCGGCAGGATCGGCGCGTTGACGTCAGGCCAGACACGAGCCGTCACGGCGCCGAGGACCGCGCCGCAGAAAACCCCGACGAGAAAGCCCGACCAGGTCTTGCCGGGGGAAATGCGCGGGCACAATTTCGGACCGCCGATCAGCCTTCCGGCGAAATAGGCGCACACATCCGTGCCCCAGACCACGGCGAACAGCCAGCCTATCGCGCAAGGGCCGAAAAAAGCCTCGTGGCGCAGGACGATGGTCGACATCAACAGGCCGCCGGCATAGAGCACGCCGCCCCCCGCCCACAAGAAGAAACCTCGCCCGGCGGCCCAGGCGCAGAAAGCCGCGCCGAGCGGCATGATGAGAAAGACCGCTTCCCCCTGGCCGAACTGGAAAAGCGCGGCGCTCAAGGCTAGAGCGAATCCGCCGACGAAGAGCCGCGACCAGGGCAAGGGCGCGCCGATCAGCCGTTGCCATTCCCAGTGCACCGCCAGCGACGCGGCGAGCCAGACCAGGGTGAAGTAGACGCCGCCGACGACAAGCGAGGAAATCGCCAACGCGGCCAAAACGATCGCCGATATGGCGCGCAGGACAAGGTCATCGAGACGGAAGCGCGCCAAAAGGCCCAGCGCTTCTCCGGACTGCGGGGGATCGACCTTAGCCATGGGCGCGCCGAATCAAGCTCATGACGCCGATTTCACTTGTTCGACGCAGGACTCGCCGACTCCGCCGAAACGCCGCTCGCGCGCGCGGAACGAATCGATCGCGTGCTGGAAGGCCTGGCGATCGAAATCGGGCCAGTAGATCGGCAGGAACACCAGTTCGCTATAGGCCGCCTGCCACAGAAGGAAATTGGACAGGCGCATTTCGCCCGAGGTGCGGATGATGAGATCGGGATCGGGGAGACGGGCGGTCTTCAGCCTGGAGGCGAAAGCCGCCTCGTCAATGTCGTCCGGCCACAATTTCCCGGCCGCGACGTCGCGCGCCAAGGCGCGCGCCGCCTCGACGATCTCCTGCCGCGCGCCGTAATTGAAGGCGACGATCAGTTCGAGGCGGTCGTTTCCGCTGGTGCGCGCCTCCGCTTCGTCAAGCAGAGCGACAATATCGCTGGTCAGATTGTCGCGTTCGCCGATGACCCTCACCCGCACGCCGGCCTCCTCAAGGTCCAGCAAATCGTTGCGGATGAAGATTTTCAGGAGGCCCATCAGCTCCGAGATTTCCTGGGCGGGCCGCGCCCAGTTCTCGCTGGAGAAGCTGTAGACCGTCAGATAGCGCACGCCGAGTTCGGAGGCGGCGCGCACGGTGCGCCGCAGGGCCTCGACGCCGCGCCTGTGGCCCTCGAAGCGCGGCAATCCGCGCGCGGCGGCCCAACGGCCGTTGCCGTCCATGATGATCCCGACATGCAGAGGCGCGTAGCCGGAAGCGCGCATGGCGCCAGCGGCGGCGTCTCTTCCCTGCTTTTCGCTCATCGCGCCTCGTCCGCCCGTCCGTCCCGCAAAACCGTCGCGCCCCGCCTTCAACCCCCGTTCGTTCCGAACTCTTAGCATAATCACGCCGCGGAAACGACAGAAGCCGGCGCCGGACTCACACCTGCATGATTTCCTTTTCCTTAATCGCGAGCGCCTGGTCGATCTCAGCGATGGCGGCGTCGGTGGCCTTCTGCACGTCGTGCTCGCGCTTTTTCTCGTCGTCCTCACCGATCGCCTTGTCCTTGACCATTTTCTTCAGCACGTCCATGCCGTCGCGGCGGACGTGGCGCACGGCGACGCGCGATTCCTCCGCGTATTTGTGCGCCACTTTGGCCAGCTCCTTGCGGCGCTGCTCATTCAGTTCGGGGATGCGAATCCGCAAGGTCTGGCCCTCCACCGTCGGCGTCAGGCCGAGATTGGCGTCGCGAATGGCCTTGTCCACCGCGCCGACCATGCTCTTGTCCCAGACCTGAACCGCCAAGGCGCGGGATTCGGGCACGGATATGGTGGCGACCTGGTTGATCGGCATGCTCTGCCCGTAAGCCTCGACCATGACCGGCTCCAGCAGAGTGGCCGAAGCGCGGCCGGTGCGCAAGCCCCCCAATTCGTGCTTCAACGCCTGTATCGCCCCCTGCATGCGCCTCTTGAGGTCGTCCAGATCGAATTGCGCGCTCATCTCACACCTCTTTTCCGCGGCGCCGCGCGCCGGGCGATCGAATACTTTTACGGCGTCACCAGGGTCGCCTTGCCCCGCCCCGCCAAAGCGGCGGTGATGGCGCCGCGTCCGGCAAGGGAAAAGACGATTATCGGAATACGGTTCTCCCTCGCAAGGGCAAAGGCCGCGGTGTCCATGACCGCCAGATTCCCGGCTATGGCCTCGTCATGGGTCAAGCGTTCGTAGCGCACGGCCTTCGGGTCCTTTTTCGGGTCGGCCGAATAGACGCCATCCACCTGCGTCGCCTTCATGATCAGGTCGCAGGAAAGCTCGGCGCCGCGCAGGGCCGCGCCGGTGTCGGTGGTGAAAAACGGATTGCCCGTGCCGCCGGCGAGAATGACGATGCGGTTCTTATCAAGATGATGCAGCGCCACCTGGCGCGAATAAGGCTGGCACAAAGCCGGCACCGGAATGGCCGAAAGGGCGCGGGCGGCGCATCCGCGCTTTTCCACCGCATATTCTATGGCCAAAGCGTTCATCACCGTCGCGAGCATGCCGATCGAATCGGCCCGCGCCCGTTCGATGCCGGTCTTGGCCCCCTGCATGCCGCGAAAGAAATTGCCGCCGCCAACCACGACCGCGATCTCTACGCCTAGATCGGCGGCGGAAACCAGATCTTCGGCGATGCGGTCGAGCGTTTCCGAATCGAGCCCGTGCGTGTGGCTTCCCTGCAGCGCCTCGCCGGACAGTTTGACCACCACGCGCTTCCATTGCGGCGTCTTCTGCGGCGAATGGGCCATGGACTCCCTCCTGCGGCGCCGCGATTCGGCGGATTGAGGCAAGGTTCTAGTGCATGTCGTTATCAGATGGAACCGCTTGCGCCATGCGAATAAAGGAATCCGAGACTTCCATGAAGGGCGCCGCAACGCCCGGGATTCCCGAGACCGGCGAAAGGGAAAGCTTATTCTTGCCCCGGCGTCGGCGCGACTCCGCCGCAATTGTCAAACGGTCTCTTAACTTGCGGGCGCCTATAAGAAGATATGAGTTTTGCTTCCGCGACTTACGCGCCCGCCTCCGCCCCTCCCTCGATTCTGCGCCGCTGCGAATGGACTCCCGCGGGCGCGGCCTTGCTCGCATTCGCCCTCACGCTCGTCAGCCGGGCGGTGCTTGGCGACGGCGACACCTTCTGGCATGTCGCGGCGGGCCAATGGATCCTCGCGCATCATGCGGTGCCGAACGTCGACCACTTCTCTTATTCGATGAAGGGCCAGCCCTGGACGGCGCATGAATGGCTTTCCGAGGTTTTCATCGCCCTTTCCTACAAACTGGCCGGCTGGCGCGGCGTCCTGCTGCTGACCGGCGCGGCCTTCGCCGCCACGACCTATATTGTCGCGCGCCGGCTTGCCCGCGACCTCGACGGGATTGCGCTGATGGTCGCCGTCGGCTTCGGCATGATCCCGATCTTTCCGAGCCTCTTGGCGCGTCCCCACCTGATTTCCCTGCCGCTGCTCGCCGCCTGGGCGGCCGGCCTTTTCAACGCCCGCGACCGCAATAAAGCGCCCTCGCTCCTGCTGCTGCCGGTGATGGTCTTTTGGGTCAATATGCACGGCGGCTTCCTTTTCGGCATCGCCCTGATCGGTCCCTTCGCCCTGGAGGCGATCATCGCCGCGCCGAAGCCGGAGCGCTGGCGGACCTTCAACGACTGGGCGATTTTCGGCGTTCTCGCCGTGGGCGCCGCGCTCATCAATCCGCACGGCGTCCACGAGCTGATCTTTCCCTTCTACCTCCTCGGCATGAAGAGCCTGAGCCATGTGGTGGAATGGCAGCCGACGAGCTTTTCCGGCGTCTCGCCGCTCGAAATCGAACTTCTCGTCCTGCTCGCCTTCGCCATTATGCGGCCGCTGCGCATGCCGGTCCTGCGGCTGATCCTGCTGCTCGGCCTGATCCACATGGCGCTTCATCACGCGCGCCATGTGCTGCTGCTCGGCGTGATCGCCCCCATGCTCCTGGCCCGTCCCATGGCGGCGGCCATCGAGCAGGACCCGCCGGAAACGCCGTCCCGTCTCTCCTGGCGGCAGAGCGCCGTCATCGCCGGCCTGGCGCTCGTCATTATCGGCCTGCGCTTCGCCCTGCCCTACCACCGGACGAACGCCTCCATGGCGCCGATCACGGCCCTCGCCGCCGTGCCCCCCGAATTGCGCGCCAAGCCTGTGCTCAACGATTACGACTTCGGCGGCTATCTCATCTATTCCGGAATAAAAACCTATATCGACGGCCGCACCGACATGTATGGCGACGCCTTCATGGACAATTATTTCAAGATCGACGCGGCAGATCCGAAGGCGCTCAACACGGTTCTGTCCAAGGACCATATCGCCTGGGCGATCCTGCCTCCCGACCGGCCGGTCGCCCATGCCCTGGAGATGCGTCCCGGCTGGACGAAGATTTATAGCGACAAATACGCCGTGGTTCTGGCGCGAGAAGACGAAATGCCGCTCGACCTGAGGAAGTGACATCCCCTCGTCTTGCAGAGACTCTCTTTCGAAGAGCCTAAGCGACCTTGGCGCTCGAAATTTCGAAAATGAGCCGGCGCCGCGAAAAATGGGGCAATCGCCGCCCTTCCTTCTGCCGCCGCCTCAAGCTGAACGATCCAGCTTTCCAACCTCTCGTCGTCAGCGGGCGCCCGCCCACGGCCGGAAGGCGATAATGGCAAGGAAAAAACAGGCCAGAGCGCGGCCAGTATGCGTAACGTCGCCGGCGGACCGGCCCAACGCAAACGAAAAGCCGGCCCTTCACCCCGCAGCGGCTTGAAGTCATTTGACCATCGGGCCAAGCGACGCATTTTTGCAACGGGGGGTGAAAAACCGATCGGCTTTGCGTCCCGCGGCTTCCTCCTTTCCAGTGGCCAGGGATATATTCCCGGGCAAAGTTTTCCGCTCTGACTGCGAAGGAATTTTGAACATGCGCAGGCTTATGCTCTCCACTGTCGCGCTTACGGCGCTTGCGGGCGTCGCATTCGCCGGGGACCTGCCCTCCATCAAGGGGTCCCCGGTTTATTATGCTCCCGCTCCCGTCTTTTCCTGGACAGGCTTCTATGGCGGCATCGAAGGCGGCGCCGATTTCCTGAGCACCAAATACGATGCTCTTCCAGGCCAATTTTTTGCCGCCAGCAACGATGTTACCGCCGGTCTGCTTGGCGGCTTGGTCGGCTATAACTACCAGATCAACAACTTCGTGCTCGGTATCGAAGGCGACGGCGGCGGCATCCTCGGCGCCAGCAGGACGATATTCGTTCCCGGTCCCAACGGCGGATGGGCCACCAGCAATTCGGATTATTTCGCCGACCTCCGCGGCCGTCTGGGCCTCGCCTATGACCGCTATCTGTTCTATGTGGCGGGCGGCGTCGCTTTCGGCGATGTGAACAGCAAATATTACAACAGCCGCCCCGGTCCCCTTTATGGCCAGACCAACTCGGATCGCACCGGCTGGACGATCGGCGGAGGCGTCGATTACGCCTTCACCCCGAACTGGATCGGCCGCGTCGAATATCGCTACACCAACCTCGGCGATAATTTCGACAATGTCATCTTCACGCATGTCAACAACGACTCGAACGCCGTTCTCGCCGCTTTTATCTACAAGTTCGGCGTGCCGGAGCCCATCGTCGCCAGATATTGACCGCACGCTGATTATTTTCGCGCCATCAACGATGGAGCACAAATACGGCGCCATCCAAAAAAGGCGGCCCGCCAGAGCCGCCTTCTTGATTTTATGCGATGAATTTCACGCCTGGCCGGTCGCCGCCGCCGCGACTTCCGCGGCGAAATCCGCTTCCTGCTTTTCCACGCCCTCGCCGAGCGCATAGCGCACGAAGCCCTTGACCGCCACAGGCGCGCCAATGGTCTTGGCGGCCTCCGCCACCGCCTGGGCGACCGTCTTGGCGGTGTCGTGAATATAGGGCTGCTCCAGCAGCGTGACTTCCTTGTAGTATGTCTTCAACCCCGACTCGACGATCTTGTCGAGAACATGGGCCGGCTTGTTGGCGTTTTTTTCGCGCAGCACGTTCTTTTCGCGCTCGACCGTCGCGGGATCGAGCCCGGCGGCGTCGAGCGCCAGGGGGCTCGCGGCCGCGACATGCATGGCGACCTTTCTGCCGAGTTCGGCGAGCGCGTCCTTGTCGCCGGTCGATTCGAGCGCGACGATGACGCCGATCTTGCCGAGGCCCTCGCCGACCGAATTATGGACGTAATGGCCGATGACGCCCGGCTCCACGTTCAAGGCGGCGGCGCGGCGCAGCGTCATGTTTTCGCCGATGGTGGCGATAGCGTTGGAAATCGCGTCGGCCACCGTGCCGGCGGCGCCCGGATAATGCTGGCCCTTGAGCGCCTCGGCGTCGGTTTCGCCTTTTTCCACGGCGACCAGGGCGATGGTCTTGACCAGGGCCTGGAACTCCTCGTTGCGGGCGACGAAGTCGGTTTCCGAATTGACCTCGACCACCACGCCGCTACCGTCGGCGACGGCGACGCCGACCAGGCCCTCCGCCGCGACGCGGCCGGATTTCTTCGCCGCCTTGGACAGGCCTTTTTTTCGCAACCAGTCGACCGCCGCTTCAATGTCGCCGCCGGTCTCGTTGAGAGCGCCCTTGCAATCCATCATGCCCGCGCCGGTTTTTTCGCGCAAATCCTTCACCATTGAGGCGGTGATATTGGCCATGGCAATCTTCCTTCAGGTATCGGCCGGCGCCTGCGCGCCGTGGCCCCAAGATACGGGGAAATTTGAAAAATGGACGACGCGCCGGGCAAAGCCGGCGCGCCGCAAGCAAAACGCCGAGGCGAAAGGATCAGGCGGGGACGAGCAGACCGCGCGCCTGTTCGATCCAGCCGTCGCGATCGATGCGGCCGTTGAGCTTGAGGTCGGCGTCGAGCTTGGCCGATTCTTCCGGCGTCATGGCGGCGAGCTGCCAGTAGTGGAACACGCCGGCGTCGTTGAGCTTTTTCACGATCTGCGGGCCGACGCCATTGAGCTTGGCGAGATCGTCCGGCGCGCCGCGCGGCGCGGCGAGCAGCTCGAAATGGTCGGTCGCAGCTTCGGGGGCGCTTTCGACGGCGGCGGTCTCGGGCGCGCTTTCGGCGGCGGCGACTTCCGCTTCGCTCGGCAGTTCTTCGGCGGACGGCGCTTCGGAAGCGCCGAGATCGACGCCTAGCGCGCCCTGGCTGCGGGAGATGCCGTCGATGGCCGCGCGGGCGACCAGATCGCAATAGAGCGCGATGGCGCGGCCGGCGTCGTCATTGCCCGGAATGGGATAGGTGATGCCGTCGGGAT
>CAYRNB010000039.1:0-2468 GCA_964425315.1 uncultured Rhodoblastus sp. | reverse complement strand
ATGGCGCGGCCGGCGTCGTCATTGCCCGGAATGGGATAGGTGATGCCGTCGGGATCGCAATTGGTGTCGAGAATGGCGACGACCGGAATATGCAGCCGCGCCGCCTCCTTGATCGCCAATTGCTCCTTGTTGGTGTCGATGACGAAGATCAGGTCGGGCGTGCCGCCCATGTCCTTGATGCCGCCGAGCGCCTTCTCCAGCTTGTCGCGCTCGCGCGACATCATCAGCCTCTCCTTCTTGGTGAGGCCGGACGCTCCGGTGGTCAGCTGGTCGTCGAGCTTGCGCAACCGCTGGATGGAGGCGGAGATCGTTTTCCAATTGGTCAGCATGCCGCCGAGCCAGCGGGAATTGATGTAATATTGCGCCGAACGCTTGGCGGCGTCGGCGATCTGCTCCTGCGCCTGGCGCTTGGTGCCGACGAAAAGCACGCGGCCGCCTTTCGCCACCGTGTCCGACACGGTTTTGAGCGCCTGGTGCAGCAGCGGCACGGTCTGGGCGAGGTCGATGACGTGGATATTGTTGCGGACCCCGAAAATATAGGGGGCCATTTTCGGGTTCCAGCGGTGCGACTGGTGGCCGAAATGGGCGCCGGCTTCAAGCAAGCCGCGCATGGTGAAATCAGGAAGCGCCATGTCTTTTTCTCCGGTTGAGCCTCCGCGAATTTTTTCAGGCCGGAAGTCCGGCCACCGGAGCGAAGCCTTAAAGCAGGCCCGCGCATATTCGCGTGTGGAATGGGCGGCCCTCGTACATCAGAAGGGGCAGTTTGGCAAGGCTCCCTGAGTTCGGAGAAAAATTCTCAGGCCGTTGGCGGTCACGTCGCCGCCTGACGCTGTGCTGACGATTTTCCTCGGCAATTCCCATCTTAGGGCGACAGCCATGGAAAAAGGGGGGCGTTTGGTGCGCACGAAACGGAATTCATGCGAAGACAAGGACACCGTGCGTCCGCCTCAGGAGCCAGGAGCCGGAATGAACAAATGGTCGGTCGAGCCGCTGCTTCTGACCTCGACACGCATCTCGACTTTTCGGCAGGGCGTTATTCTCACCGGCGCGAGCGGTTTTTTCTTCCGTCGCGATCACCGCCTGTTCCTGGCGACGAGCCGGCACGTGCTGGCCGATCAAGGAAGCGGCCACTTTCCGGACCGCATCGAAATCGAGCTTCATATCGACAGCGGCGATTTGGCCAGGTCAACGGGATTTTCAATACCGCTCTATCGCCGCGGGAAACCGGTCTGGCGGCAAGGCGTCGACGCCTCCGGCGCGATCGACGTCGCGGCGATCGAAATCGAGCGCGCCGCCCTGCCGCAGCCAACGATCTACACGGCCTTCACGCCCGATCATTTGCCGCGCCCCGCGGACGCCATCGAAACCGGCGCATCCGTGCTCGTGGTCGGATTCCCGCTCGGCTTCCACGACACTTTGCATCACATGCCGGTCGTGCGTCAGGGCGTGATCGCATCGTCATTCGGGCTTCGATTTCAGGGCCAGGGCTTTTTTCTCACCGACGCGCGAACCCATCGCGGCGCGAGCGGTTCGCCGGTCGTGACCCGCGCGGCCCGGCCCGGCGCATCTGCGCTCGATCCGCCATGGATACTGGTCGGCGTTCATTCGACGCGGTTCGACGTCGCGAGAGACCTCCGCCTCGACGAGGCGCTGGGGCTTAACTGCGCCTGGTACGCCGATATTTTGTTGACGCTCACGCAGTGATACCCGGCCGGAGCGCGCCGCCGCAGGCCCCGATGGCGCGGCGCCTGCGGCGGACGTCCGATTTCTACTCTTGGACCGAAAGAGGACGTTCTTCAGCGGGGGCAGACATGGCCGGTGACAGCGTGGAGCCTGTCTTCAGGGCCTGCGAAACCGCCCAAAATCTGCGCGCCATTGGCGGGAATGCAGAGCGATTCGTCCCAGTAAGGCCCGGCCTCGGCGAGCGCTTGCATCTCCTGGTAACGAACCGACTCAGTTTGGGCCCATGCCGCTGTAGAGCCGAAGGCAAGCGTCAGAAGAATAGCGCAAGCTGTACGCTTAACTCCCGTAATTATACGCGTTTCATACAGGTACGACATTGGTTTTCCTAACATTTACTCGAGATTCGTTCTAGCTCTGGCTAGACAACTCTACTTGAGTTGCGGTCGTCATAACAAATAACTACGAAAAAAGTTGCCGACTATGTCTAGGTATTATTACCTTCGGAAACCAACAGTACCGACGCATCAACATTCTCTAGCTGAGCCGCCGCTAATTGGTCGGCAGGAAAATCCTTGCGGGCGCGCCAAATATTTCGGCCCCGCTAACGCGACGCAGCGGCGGCTCCCCGACCCTGGGCGACAAGTTCGCAAAGCCCATGGGAGCCGATGCCGAGCGGCCGGTTCATGAGATTGTAGCAATTCTCCAGCGCGTTCATCAGGGTGATTTCGACGATCTTCGCCTCGGAAAAATGCGTCTTCAAGGCGTCGATGTGAATCGGCGCGGGG
>CAYRNB010000038.1:0-28553 GCA_964425315.1 uncultured Rhodoblastus sp. | reverse complement strand
AATGACGCCGCATCCGGTCGAGTTCGACATGTATTATTCCTACTGAGCCGAGGCTCGGCGAAAAGCAAAAGGGCGGCCAAAAGGCCGCCCTTTTGTTTGCCGCATTCCGCGTTCTAATCCGGATAAATCCATTCGATCGGGAACTGAAAATAGGCGAGCACCGAATCCTCGCCGGGATTCCAGGTGGCGAACAATCTGCCATTCGACATATGGCTGAGCGCCAAGGCGACGCGCGCATGATTGTCGAATTCATACGAGATTTCCAACTGGGTGCGGAATTCGAGCGAATAGCCCAGGCGCTTGCCGCCACCTTGAATATAGAGCCCCGGACCGAAACTCGGCGTGAAATGAAACGGGCCGAGCGGCAAATCGAGCATGAGCGCCGGGGTGAAGAACAGCGAGCCCTTCGAGGTGACCTCGAAGCCAAGTTGGGGCCGCAGCGAACCATAGGGCGAAATGGGAACCAGATTCTCGCCAAAAATATATTCGGCCCGGAAATCGACGGCGGAATCATGAATGGAATTGTAATCGACGCCCATGAAATAGGGCTGCGGATTGTAGAACGTCTCGTCGAACTGACCGATGCCGAGGCTGACCAGATCCGGCTGATCGCTGGCCGCCGCGGCGGAAGAAGTCAAGGCAATCGAGAAAGCCAAAGCCGCCAGAAGCCGAGCCCGTCCAAACATCGTCGTTCCCCGGCGTCAGGTCTTGTTGGCTGAAAATCTCTTATCTTTTAATTGCTTAATCTCCGGCCTGAACAAATGCAACGGCGCTTTGGGGGCGCCGTTGCGATGGCGGGCGACTGTGGCAGGCAGACAACAGTCCGTGGCGGGAGCGTTCATTGCGTCGCGGGTTGCTGCTCCATTTGCTGCTGTTCGCGCAGCTTCTTTTGTTTGTAATAATGCCGTGCGGCGATGCAGCCGGCGATGGCGCCGACCACGCCATGATGCGCCATATGGCCAGCGACGCCCCCGACGATCGCGCCGCGGATGCAGCCCTTGGCCTGGGCCGCGCCGGAAAAGCCGAGGCTCGCGGCCAGAAAAACCGCCGCGACAGCGGCGACGAAATTGTTCTTCATGAAAGGTCCGCAGTTTTTCGCGCGGATTTTCCGCGCCCCGAAAATATAGGAACGCACTTTCGGCGCGCCACCGGCGAAACGCCCTTCGCCGGCGATTTTCTCCTCATGGGGCAGAAGGGCGCCGCCGATCCGCGGCGCGACTGAGTTTACGCTTGCCCGGCGTGCGCCTCGCCGGCCTCCGACTCCGAGCGGCTCCGGCGCGACTTGGGCCGGCGCATGGTGGCCGCGAGCGCCAGCCAGATCAGCGTCAGAACGATGGCGAAGCCAAACACCCCGGAGGCGCCCTTCTCCGCGAGCATCCAGCCGCCGCCGGCGCCGCCGACGAAAATGCCGATGAACTGAGAGCTCGAATAGACGCCCGTGGCCGCGCCCTTGGCGTGGGCCGGCGCGAACTTCGTCACCAGCGACGGCAGCATCGCCTCCATGGCGTTGAATCCGGTGAAAAACGCGGTCAGCGCGATAATCACCGCGACCTCGCTCCCCGGCTCCACCGCGAGGGCCGCGAGACTGGCGATGATCATCAGGATCGAGCCGACGAAGACTTCCTTCATCTTGCCGCGGGTCTCGGCGACGATGATCGCCGGAACCATCAGCCCCATCGCGACAACCATGACCGGCAGATAGAACATCCATTGGTCGGCCACATCCAGGCGCAGCGAATGCACAAGAATGGCGGGAATGACCAGGAAGCAGGCGGTCAGGATGGCGTGCAGCGTGAAAATGGCGTAATCGAGCCGCAGCAGTTCGGGGTCGCCCAGCACCCGGCTGAAGGTCGAAGAACTGAGGTCGCGCGGAACGATATGGTCGGGCGTCGGCACGACGCCCAGCGTGATCGCAATGCCGGCGACAGCGAGGACGGCGGTGATCCAGAACACGCCGGACAGGCCGACGGCCGCGGCGATCGGCGGGCCGACGAGAACCGCGAGCGCAAACGAAAAGCCGATGGTGATTCCGACCACGGCCATGGCGCGGGTGCGCACCTCGTCACGCGTGAGATCCGCCACCAGGGCAAGGATCGAGGAGCCGACCGCGCCGGCGCCCTGCAGGATGCGGCCGAGCAGCACCCCGTCGATCGACGTCGAGACCGCCGCCACGACGCTGCCCACGCCAAAGACGAAAAGGCCGCCGGCGATCACCGTTTTGCGGCCGATGCGATCGGAAAGCAGCCCCAGAGGAATTTGAAGAAGGCCCTGCGCCAGACCGTAGGCCCCGAGCGCCAGACCGATCATCCGAGGGTTGGCGCCGGAGAGACCACGCGCGTAATGCGCGAACACCGGGTAGATCATGAAAAGCCCGAGCAGCCGCGCTGCAAAGACGGAGGCCAGAGAGATTGTGGCGCGAAGCTCTGACTTATGCATAAGCGCATCCGTTCGCTGCTTGCGCCGTCAGCGCCGCCCTGCCGGGCCTGTCATTCTGCATCTTCAACGCCTCCAATCGGCGCCCGGCGCCGCTCTTTTGCCCCCTCGTTTAGCTTTCGCGTGTTGCGTCTAGCGCGTCAAGCTGTGCCGAGGCAAATGAATTTCCATTCATTTTGCGCGGCTTGGACCAATGCGCGCGCGAACGGCGGAACAACAAGGCCTTTGCGGCGTTTCATCGCCGGCCGAGCCCGCGCTCGTTTTGTCGCCAAGGGCGGTGACGGCGCGCCGACTGAATGCTTTTTTAGCCGCGATCCGCTACCGCGCGCCACAAATGAGGTGAAATGCTGCTTTTTCGGCGCGATAGGTGTAAATTCCCGCTCGCGGCGGGGCGGAACTGTCACCTGCCGCGTCCGGCTTGAGTATATGGATCGCGCAATCCGCTTCACTTCCTTGATCCTTCGGCCGACCGGGCCGTCGCCGTCCGATCCGACGCAGGCGCCGGATTGGCGGGCGCAAAATTGCCCGCCCGAAACCAAGGCGATGTTCGGTCTTCCCGCCGCCGCCGAGCTTGACCGCGCGACTCTGGCCGCCCTGCTCTCGCCCGAAGAATTCGCCCGCTTCGACGCGGCTTGCGCGGAGGCCATGCGCCCCGGCGGCCCGCTGCTGGCCGAACTGACCTTTCCCATAAGCCGCGCCGGCGACGGCGAGAAGCGCTGGATCGAATTTTGCGCCCACGCCGACCGCGCGGATGACGCCGCGCCGGCGCGCCTCATCGGCGCGGCGCGCGACGTCACCGAGGACAGGCGGACGCGCGCGCGCATGGCGCAAAGCGAGCAGCAGCTCGCGCTTTTCATCGAACACGCCCCCGCGCCCATCGCCATGCTCGATCGCGACATGGTCTATATCGCCGCCAGCTCCGAATGGCGCAAAAGGTTCCAGCTGGCGGATTCGCCGGTCGGGCGCAGCCACTACGACGTCTTTCCGCAAATTGCCGAGGAGCGGAAGGCCATCCATCAGCGCTGTCTCGCCGGCGCCGTCGAAGGCTCGGAGGGCGATCCCTTCATTCTCCCCGACGGCTCGGTCCGATGGTTGAGATGGGAGATGCGGCCCTGGTGCGACGCTCAGGGCGAAATCGGCGGCCTCATGATCGTCTCGGAGGACATCACCGCGCGCAAGGAGGCCGAGGCTGAAATGGCCCATCTCGCCTCCATCGTCAGGACGGCGCGGGACGCCGTGCTCAGCGAGGATCTCGATTCGATCGTCACCAGCTGGAACGAAGGCGCCGAGCGCCTGTTCGGCTATAGCGCCGAGGAAATGATCGGCCGCAAGATCGCGGGCATCATCCCGCCGGAACGGTTGGAGGAGGAAGAGGATAACATTGCGCGCATCTGCGCCGACGAACGCGTCGAACCTTACGAGACGATGCGCGTCGCCAAGGACGGCCGCGTCCTTTGCGTCTCCCTCACCATGTCGCCCATAAAGAACGCCCTGGGCGTCATCGCCGGCGCGTCGAAAATCATCCGCGACATCACCTTGAGGAAGAAGGCCGAGGCCGACTTGCGCGCAAGCGAGAAAAGCCTGCGCGCCTCGCTCAAGCAATTCGACGATCTGCGCGCGGCGCTCGACGAACACGCCATTGTCGCCGTCACCGACGCTCATGGCGTCATCACCTATGTCAACGACAAGTTCTGCGTCGCCTCGCAATTTTCGCGCGAGCAGCTGATCGGCCGAACGCATCGCATGCTCAATTCCGGCGTCCATTCCAGGGCTTTTTTCCTGCGCCTTTGGCGGACGATCAATTCCGGCCAGGTCTGGCGCGGCGAATTGTGCAACTACGCCAAAGACGGCTCGCTTCAGTGGTTCGACACCACGATCACGCCCTTTCTCGACGAGTCCGGCCGGCCGCGGCAGTTTATCGCCATTAGCACCGACATTTCCGCGTCGAAAGAGGCCAAGGAGGCTTTGCGCAACAGCGAGGAACGGCTGCGCTTTGCGCTTCGCGGCGCCAACGCGGCAGACTGGCAATGGGACTGCGCCGCCGACAAGTGGACCTGGTCGCCGACCTTTTTCGCCATGCACAGCCTCGACGCCGAAACGGCGGCGCCCTCCCGCTCGCTCTGGCTCGACAGCATCCACGCCGACGATCGGCCGGCGACCGAAACGGCGTTCGCCGAGGCGCTCAAGCCGGGCGCCAGCGATTTTCGCGCGGAATATCGCGTGGCCGCCCCCAACGGCGCGCTGCGCTGGGTGGCGATCCGCGGCAAGATCGAGCGGGCCGACGACAGCGCGCCCTTGCGCATGTCCGGCATCGCCCTCGACATCAGCGACCGAAAAGCGGCGGAAATGGCCCTTCTCGATCGCAAGGCCGCCCTGCACCTGAGCCAGAAGCGCCTGCGCCACGCCGCCAATGCCGCGCGCCTGACCTATGTCAACATCAACCTCACCCAGAAACGCGTCGTTCAGGGGGAGAATTTTTCCCAGGTGATGGGCTTCAAGACCCCGATTCCGCCGCATGGCGGCGACCTTCAAACGGGCTTCGACGCCATGCTCGCTCATGTCGCGCCGGAGGACCGGCCGCGCCTCGTCGCCGCCTCGCGCGAGCTTTTCGCCACCGGCGCGCCCAGCCGCCTGGAATTCCGCGTCGTAGGCGACGACGGCAAGGAGCGCTGGATCGAACGCGTCGCCAGCGCCGAACTGGACGGCGAGGGCCGGCCACGGCACGCCTTCATCACCATGCTCGACGTCACCGAACTGATTGAGGGCCGCAACGCTTTGGCGGCGGCCAAGGCCAAGGCCGACGAAATTCTCGCCAGTATCGCCGACGGCTTCTACGCTTTGGACGCCGACTGGCGCTTCGTCTATTTCAACGCCCGCGCCGAAATCATGCTCGCGAAGAGCCGCGAGGCGGTGATCGGTAAGAATTTCTTCGATATTTTCCCCGAGATGGCGGGAAGCTCGATCGAGACGAATTTCCGCCGGGTGATGGAGACCAGGCGCTCCCTCGAATTCGAGCAGATCTCGGCCATTCTCGGCCGCTGGGTGGAATTTTCCGTCTACCCGACCGGGGAAGGCGGCATTTCCGTCTTTTTCCGCGACGTGTCGGCGCAGAAGGCGATCGAGGACGAGCTGATCGCCGCCAAATCCGACGCCGAGCGCGCCAATCGCGCCAAGTCCAGATTCCTCGCCTCCGCCAGCCACGACCTGCGCCAGCCGGTGCAATCGCTGGTGCTGCTGCTGTCGCTGATCGAGCGCCAGGTGGCGGCCAATCCCAAGGCGGTCGAAACCGCCCGGCTGATGAAGCAGGCCCTCGCCGGGCTGAACGGCCTGCTCACCTCCATCCTCGACATTTCCCGCCTCGACGCCGGCGTGGTCGCGCCCAACATCGAGCCGGTCGATCTCGGCGCCTTGTTGCGGCGGCTCGGCGGCGAATACAAGGCCAAAGCGGAAGACAAGGGCCTGGAGCTGCGCGTCCGGCCCAACCGGCTCCACGTCCTCGCCGATCCCACCCTGCTTGAGCGGGCCTTGCGCAATCTGATCGAAAACGCCTTGCGCTATACGCCGAGCGGCGGCCTGCTTATCGGCGCGCGGCCGCGGGGCGGCGGCAACGTGCGAATCGACGTCATCGACACCGGCATTGGCGTCCCGCATGAAAAGCGGACGGAAATTTTCGACGAATTCATCCAGCTGAACAATCCCGGCCGCGACCTCGGCCAGGGCCTCGGCCTCGGCCTCGCCATCGTCGCGCGCCTCGCCGCGCTGATGGACGCGAAAATCGAGGTCGCCTCGCGCATGGGGCGCGGCTCGCGCTTCTCGCTGATGCTGCCCGAAGCCGCCGCCCAGACGTCGGCCGCGGCGGAGGAAATCCGCAACGAGGGTCCGGCCGGCCGCGTCCTGATCGTCGAGGACAATCTCATCCTGCGCCACGGCCTGGAAAATCTGGCGCAGCAATGGGGCTGCGAGACCTTTGCCGCCGCCAGCGGCGAGGAAGCCGTGGAGCTGGCGACGCGAAGGAAATGGCGCTTCGACGCCATCGTCACCGACTATCGCCTCGGCGCCGGACTCAACGGGTTGGAGGCGGCGCGGCGGATTGCAGAGGATTCGGGGCGGCGCTATCCGACCCTGATCCTGACCGGCGACACGGCCCAGGAGCGCATCGCGGAAATCGCCGCCAGCGGTTTCGAACTGCTGCACAAGCCGGTCAACGCCGACGATCTGCGCCGAAAACTCTCGCAATTGCTCGGCGCGGCCGCCGCCAGGAACTGAGGGTCGGGCTACCGCCCCCTTTCCGCGACAAGACGTGCGACGATCTCCTGCAAGTCGTCCGGCGTAAAAGGTTTCGACAAGGTCAAGGCGGAGCGGAACGCGGGCGCCAGTCCGCCGACGCCATGGCCGGTGACGAAGGCGTAAGGCACGCCGCGCAAGCCAAGCGTCTCTGCGATCGGATAGGAATCGCCCTTGCGCAGGGCGACGTCGAGCAGGGCGCCGTCGAGCGCCTCGCCTTCAGCCTCGATCAGGGCGACAGCCGCTTCGACGGTGTCCGCCGGCCCCACCACATCGCAGCCGAACTCGCTCAACAGGTCGCCGATGAGCATGGACAGCAGCGGTTCGTCGTCCACGAGGAGGATTCGCGGCGCTCTGTCTTCGGAGGCGTCGGCCAATGGTGAAATCCTTTTTTTGAGACAAATGAGCAGACCAAAGTATAACGGCTTCATCTAAGCTTTTGCCGTGATTTTTCGCAAGCGGTCGCTGCGCCGATAAACATACTGTTTTCGTTCTGTTCGCTTCCGCCGGCCATATGTGCTAAACGGACGCGGCTTCGCGGGCGGGCGCCGCGATTCGCCGTCGGCGCTTTCCAGGCGCCGAGGACTGCGTCTAACTTACTGGCGCGACGTGAAAAAACGTATCGAAACTATGGCCGAGAACAACGACTTATTCGGATTTTCCGCCGCCGGCGGCGGCAGGTCCGGGCGCAACGGAAAAAACGCGGAAGGCGCGAAAAAGCCGCCGAACGGCGACTCGCCGGGCGAAGCCGCTTATACCGCCGCCTCGATCGAGGTCCTCGAGGGCCTGGAGCCGGTGCGTCGGCGCCCCGGCATGTATATCGGCGGCACCGACGAAACCGCGTTGCACCATCTCTTTGCCGAAGTGCTCGACAATGCCATGGACGAGGCGGTGGCCGGCCACGCCACCCGCATCGAAGTGACGATGGAGGAGGACGGCTTTCTTTCGGTCACCGACAATGGCCGCGGCATTCCGGTCGATCCGCATCCCAAATTCCCGAAAAAATCGGCGCTGGAAGTGATCATGTGCACGCTCCACGCCGGCGGCAAATTCGATTCCGGCGCCTACCAGACCTCCGGCGGCCTGCATGGCGTCGGCGTTTCCGTGGTCAACGCGCTTTCCGAGCGGCTTGAAGTGGAGGTCGCACGCGGCCAGACCCTCTATCGCCAGGTTTTCGAGCGCGGCGCGCCGGTCACCAAATTGGAGACCGTGGGTCGCGCCCCCAACCGGCGCGGCACGAAGGTGCGCTTTCGCGCCGATTCCCAGATTTTCCGGGAAAACGCCAGGTTCAGCCCGGCCCGCCTCTTCAAAATGGCGCGGGCAAAGGCCTATCTGTTCGGCGGCGTCGAGATCCGCTGGAAATGCGCGGAGGAACTGCTCGATCCTGCGGGCAAGACGCCGGCGGAAGCCGTGTTCCATTTCCCCGGCGGACTCAAGGACTATCTCGCCGCCGACATCGAGAACAAGACGCAGGTCGCCGACCAGTTCTTCGTCGGCAAGGTGGAAAAAGCCAAGAGGCACGGCTCGATCGAATGGGCGGTCGCCTGGCTGGCGCAGGACGACGGATTCGTCCATTCCTATTGCAACACTATTCCGACTCCCGACGGCGGAACGCACGAAACCGGCCTGCGGCTCGCCCTGCTGCGCGGGCTGAGGGACCACGCCGACCGCATCGGCCAGGGCAAGCGCGCCTCCTCGATTACCGCCGACGACGTGATGAACGGCTGCGCCGCCCTGATTTCCGTCTTCATTCGCGAACCGGAATTCCAGGGCCAGAACAAGAGCCGGCTGATGAGCGCCGAAGCCTCGCGCCTCGTCGAAGGGGCAATACGCGACGCCTTCGACCATTGGCTCGCCGGCTCCCCGGCCCAGGCCGCCAGGTTGGTCGACTGGGCGATCGAACGCGCCGAGGAGCGCCTGCGCCGCCGGGCGGAAAAAGAAGTGGCGCGCAAGAGCGCCACACGCAAATTGCGCCTGCCCGGAAAGCTCGCAGATTGCTCGAATAATTCATCGCAAAGCTCTGAATTATTTATAGTTGAGGGCGATTCGGCCGGCGGCTCGGCCAAACAGGCGCGTGACCGCGCCAATCAGGCGGTCCTGCCGTTGCGGGGCAAAATCCTCAATGTCGCCAGTTCGACCCGCGAAAAACTCGCCGCGAACCAGCAGCTTGGCGATCTCATCCAGGCCCTCGGCGCGGGAACCGGCGCGCATTATCGCGCCGAGGACCTGCGCTACGAGAAAATCATCATCATGACCGACGCCGATGTCGACGGCGCCCATATCGCCTCGCTCCTCATCACCTTTTTCTACCGGCAGATGCCGAAACTGATCGAACAGGGCCATCTCTATCTCGCCGCGCCGCCGCTCTATAAGATGACCCAAGGCGCCAAGACTCTTTACGCGCGCGACGATTTCCATCGCGACGAACTTCTGAAGAGCGAATTTTCCGGCCGCGGAAAAGTCGAAATCAGCCGCTTTAAGGGTCTCGGCGAAATGCTTCCGGCCCAGCTTAAGGAGACGACCATGGCGCCGGGCAAGCGCACTTTGCTCAAAGTGGGCATTGTCGAAGAAGACCGCGAAGAAACAGCCGATTCGGTCGAGCGACTGATGGGAACGAAGCCCGAGGCGCGTTTCGCCTTCCTGCAGGAGCGCGCCGCCTTCGCCGCCGCCGCCGACCTGGTCGATCTCTGATCCTCATCCCTTGAAACCCGATAAAGGGGACAATTGCATGAACGTCGCCGCCGCAACCGCCACGCCGAAATATGATTCTGTCACCATTGCTTTGCACTGGCTGATCGCCTTCATGGTCGCCGCGCTTGTCGTCATCGCCCTCAGCGTCGATTACTTTCCCAAACCCGTCCGCCCCACCGTCGTCGATATTCATGGCGTCATCGGCGTGACTCTGCTGGCTCTGCTCGTCCTGCGCATCCTCTGGCGGATGGGGCACAAGAAGCCCGAATTTCCGGAGACCATGGGGCCCCTCTTCCGCAAGGCCGCCGCGGCGGGACACGGCCTCCTTTATTTGTTGATGCTGATCACGCCGATCATCGGCCTGATTGTCTTTTTCCTGCACGGAAAGGCGCTCGATTTCGGCCTGTTCAAGATTGCCTCGCCTGTCGCGGCCAATCGTGACCTCGCCCACGAAATCATGGATTTTCACGAACTGGCGGCCTATTCGCTGGTCGGCCTTGCCGTCGCGCATGCGGCGGTCGCCGTCTA
This sequence comes from uncultured Rhodoblastus sp., assembly GCA_964425315.1. Lineage (GTDB taxonomy): Bacteria > Pseudomonadota > Alphaproteobacteria > Rhizobiales > Beijerinckiaceae > Rhodoblastus. The sequence goes on along the minus strand of CAYRNB010000038.1, from coordinate 18,617 downwards.
TCATCAGGTTGTTCTGCGCGACAATTTGCTGGCGCGAATGCGTCCGCGCTAACGCTCCGTTTACCCTGTTTGGCGCATAAGGGATTAGCCAGCCCGGAGCGTCCGCATGTCCGTTTTATCCCGTTTCCTCAAGAACCGTCAGGGCAATGCCGTCGACAAATGGGTGCTTTACGGCGCCGTTGTCGCGGTCATCTGCACTTTGGGCGCGCACGCCATGGACGACCTGGCGTCGTCGAACCGGCTTCCGGTGATCTCCTTCAATTGGCGCAACACGAATCCCGGCGTCGATTATACGGCCACGGCTTCGATCCCGAACCGGGCGCGATCGACTCGCCTCGACCCCTGCCAGTCGAAATAAGCCGCCACAAAGGCATTGACATCGCCGCCGCTTGGCCTAAAGGTCCTCGCGCCCTATCAGGATCGGCGTCCGGCCGCCACGACTTCCTGGTCGGAGCCGCGCCAAAATTCCGCCGGATACGACCGCGAGACTCGCGGCGAAATGGCTGCGGCTTATCGTAACTTGCGGAGGAGCGTGCGAGGAGTCGGGCGGTTTTTCGCATACGGATGGGCGAAAGACTCTTCCGTTTCTACCGCTTTTGGGACCTTTGATGCAATTTTCCGAACTCGGCCTCAGCGAAAAGGTGCTGCGCGCCGTCGAAGCCTCCGGCTATACGATTCCGACGCCAATTCAGGCGCAAGCCATCCCCTACGCCCTCGCCGGCCGCGACATCCTCGGCATCGCCCAAACCGGCACGGGCAAGACCGCCGCCTTTACCCTGCCCATGCTGTGCCGGCTCGAACAGGGCCGCGCCCGCGCCCGCGTGCCGCGCACCCTGATCCTGGAGCCGACGCGCGAACTCGCCGCCCAGGTCGAGCAAGCTTTCATCAAATACGGATCGCAGCACAAGCTGAACGTCGCTCTGCTGATCGGCGGCGTCTCCTTCGGCGATCAGGAGACGAAAATCATGCGCGGCGCCGACGTGCTCATCGCGACGCCGGGGCGGCTCCTCGACTTTTTCGAACGCGGCAAGCTTCTTCTCGGCGGCATAGAGGTTCTCGTCATCGATGAAGCCGACCGCATGCTCGACATGGGCTTCATCCCGGATATCGAAAAAATCTGCAAGCTCGTCCCCTTCACCCGCCAGACCCTGTTCTTTTCGGCGACCATGCCGCCGGAAATCACCCGCCTGACGGAGCAATTCCTGCATAATCCGGCCCGCGTGGAAGTGGCGCGCGCCGCCAGCACTGCGGAGGGCATCGTCCAGACGCTGGTCGCCTCGCACGGCCACGCCGAGAAGCGCGAGACCCTGCGCCGGCTGCTGCGCGAAGCGGATGGGCTGAAAAACGCCATCGTCTTCTGCAACCGCAAGCGCGACGTCGCCATTGTCTACAAGAGCCTGCTGAAACATGGCTTTCCCGTCGGCGCCCTGCATGGCGACATGGACCAGGCCGCCCGCATGGCCTCGCTCGACGCCTTCAAGAACGGCGCGGTGGATATTCTGGTGTGTTCCGACGTGGCGGCGCGCGGCCTCGACATTCCCGACGTCAGCCATGTGGTCAATTTCGACGTGCCAAGCCATGCGGAAGATTACGTCCACCGCATCGGCCGCACCGGCCGCGCCGGCCGCGCCGGCGTCGCCATCACCATCGTCACGACGGAAGACGACAAGCACCTCGCCCAGATCGAGCATCTGATCAAGCAACAGATCGACTGGAGCGGGCCGCGCCCGGAACAACTTGGGCCCCCGGCCCATCCCCCGCGCGAGCGCAGCCATGCCGGCCGCGAACGCGGCCACGCCGCCAAGCGCGGCGGACGGACGGAAAGGCCGCCGCGCGAGGCGAAAGACGGCCCGACGCGCAAGACCAAGGCGCACGAAAGCGACAAGCCCCGGCGCCGCCAGCGCTCGAGCGAGGAAGAGCCGCCGGTGATCGGCCTCGGCGATCATGTGCCGAGCTTCCTGCTGCGCCCGGTGCGCACCAAAGGCTCCAAACCGGTCGAATGAGGCCGACGGCAAGCGGAAAACAGGCGCCGGTTTTTTGCAAGGCGCCCGCGTAGACAGTTAATTTCGCGGCCCGGCCTGCGCGATTGCCAACTCGAAGCGAACAACGGCCAAGAAAATCGCCAGGATTTTTTTGGGGGAACGGAATCGGTCGATCTCCGCCAGTTATCCCCCAACGGCTGACAGCGGCAGGCGACCATCATAAGGTTCTAGACGCGTCCGTCGCAGGACTGGAACTATTTCGCAGCGCGAGCGTAACAGCGTCCAGTAGGTGCGCGCTTCGAACGCGTAGCGGAGCCGCGCTTTGCCAAAATCGTCATCGAGGGGAGGTCTTCATGAAAGGTTTCAGGAAAGCCCTTTTCGGCGCCGTGATCATTTCGGCGGGCTTGTCGTCGGCGGTCGCGCCGGCCTTCGCCCTGGACGGCTGCGGTTATAACCGCCACCGCAATTACTGGGATCACTGCGTATGGGGCGGTCAAAACCAGGACTGGTGCGTGAGGCATACTGGCCATCACGCCAGTTACGTCGGCCACGGAGTCTGGCGCTGCTTCAGGGACGACGACTGATCCCGGCCCTGCCTTAGCGGGCTCAAGCCAGGGAATCGACGACGTCCAGGGTCAGCTCCGTGCAATCGGCGAGTTGCGCGCTGGCGCCGAAAAAATCGTCGCCGTCGCAATAGGCGCTGCGCACCGCGATCACCCGCAGCCCCGCCGCCAATGCCGCCTGCACGCCGTTGCGCGAATCCTCGACCGCGACGCATTGCCCGGCCCCGCGCCCCAGCTTTTCCAAGGCCAGCAAATAGACGTCGGGCGCCGGCTTCTTGCGCGCCACCATGTCGCCCGCGGCGACGACGGGGAATATCGTGCGCCAGTCGGCTCCGAGCGTCGCCGACATCAGGGCCTCGACATTGGGCGGGCTGGTGGTGGTCGCTATGGCGAGCCTCAGGCCCCGCTTTTGGGCTTTTTCAAGAAAATCCACGATTCCCGGCCGCAACTCCACCTCGCCGGCGGCGACGATGTCGGTATAGATTTCGGTCTTACGCTTGTGCAATTCCCCGATGAGTTCCGGATCGACGGCCTGACCCCGCATCGCGCAGAAATGCCTGATGCGCTCCTTGCCGCCGGTCACGCGCAGCAGATCCCGATAAAGCGCGACATCCCAGGACCAGGGAAGATGAAATTCGGCGAAGGCGCGGTTGAAAGCGCGCCGATGGACCTCTTCCGTTTCCGCCAAAACGCCGTCCACGTCGAAAATGACATTTTCGATCACCTTCGCCCCTCCCTTGCCGCATCTGCGTGGGCGGCCGAAAATGCCCCGCCGCGAGCAAAAAATAAATTTAAATCCCTGCAAGCCGTATTAAAATTTCCTCAAAGACGTTTCCGAAAATCATTTAATCGGCAGGACGCCGAAAATCTTGCGCAAGAAACCAGGGGCGATGGCCGAAAGCGGATTGATGGCGAGAACGGGCGCCGAGGTCTTGCCGGAGACGCGGAAATTCAGCCCGATCAGCCCTTCGTGCGAACCTCCGCCCAGGAGAATGCCGACGACGGGCAACCGCCCGAATAGATTGTTGACCCCGTAAACCGGCACGAAAGTCCCCGAGACATCGAGCGTCCCCTTGCTGAAATCGATCCAGCCATCAAGCGTCGAGCCGATTTCGGGATTGGAAATGGCGCCGTTGCGTATGATCAGGCGCCCCTTCTTCTTGTCCAGGAACGCGTGGAGGCGGGAAAAGGCGACGACATTTGGATTGAGCTTGACCTTTGCCGCAAAACCTTGCGCATTGGGGGAGGCGGCAAAACTGCGCAGCGCCGGCTCGCCGCGCAGAACGAAATCCTTGACGTCGAGCGGCCCGGAAACCTCGCCGTCGGACAGCTTCAGCTTACAGGTGAGCTTTCCCCCCTCCATATGGCTGTAGAGATCGAGGAAGGCGAGAAGGTCGCCGCCGTCGGTGGTTGTCACGCGCAATAGCGGCGCGCCGCCGGCCGGCGCCCCGGTCAGTTGGCCCTGGACCGCATCGGCGCCGAACTTGCCGGAAAAATTCAACGCCTGAAACTGCGACGCCACTTTGACCACATGCAAGGTCGCGTCCGAAGCGATCTTCTGGTTGGCGCCGGAAAGGACGTCGACGGAGAGGTCGAGGGAGAAATCGCCGGCCCCGTCGGGCCCGCCCGCATTCGAGGTCAGGCTTTTCAGGAAGGGCCGCGCGTCGAGCGCCTTGCCATGCGCGATGATTTTCAGCACGCCGCCGGATTTCGTCGCATCGATCCGCAGGTCGTCGCCGGGCGAGAATTTCACTTGCGGGAATCTGGCGGAGAGCAACTTGCCGTCCGGCCCGAGTTTGACCGCGCCCCGCGCCGAAGAGACGTCATCGTTGAAAACGATCTTGTCGAACTGCGCCGCCCCGTTAGCGTCCTGCCGATAGAGGAAGCTCGCCTTTCCCGGCTGGCCGGCGGGCTTATAGACGCCCGGCAAGGGAGCGTTGAGGGCGGTTTTGGAGAGATCTAGATCGACCTGCGCCTGCGGATGGGCCGCGCCCACGTCCCCGGTGATCTTAACCCCTACCGGGCCGACGACGGTCGCGCCCGTGTTGAGCCCGGCTTTGGCCCGCGCCGCGTCGTCCATGGCGAAGGAAACGACGCCGTGCGTCGGCTGAACGCCGCTCTTGGTCAGTTCGAGCGTCGCGGGCGCGCCGAAAATCTTTCCCTTCCCGGCGACATCGGTGACGCCGTCCTTCAAGGTGACGGACAGGTTCGCGTCCTCGAGATTACCCTTGCCGACCAGATGTTCGACGGAGAAATGGTCGACCTTGGCCGAGACTTCGATGCGGGCGGCCTTGGGATTGTAGACGGGCGCGAGTTTGGTCCTCCATGTGAAGTCGCCTTCGAAATGACCCTTGGTCGTCTTGGGATCGAGGGGCAGCCGCGCGACTTTGGCGAAGCCGGGCGTCGACAGAATTTCTCCGAGGGCTTGGAGCGAACCCTCGCCATGGGCGGAAACGGAGAAATCGACCGGCTTGATGGCGGCGTCGGGAACGCTCATGACGCCGTTGGAAAGGTTGACCGTTTTTCCGGAGGGGGACTGGATATGGCCGACGCTCGCATTAAAGCGCGTGCTCCGGCCGTCGGAATGGCCGACCCCATCGAGACCGGTGATGGGCGGCGCGCCGTCGAGGAAGCTGAAGGAAGCGTTCTTGACCACATAATCGGCGACGATGCGGTCTGGCATAGGCGGAATTTGCGCCCGCATCATGAGGAGATCGGTCTTATCGAGGTCGACCGCCATGCGCAGGCTTTTCAGCGTCCCGCCGAGCAGGTGGTCTCCGAGCCAGCCGCGCACCGGAGCGACAAGGACGTTCGGCCACAACGCCAGAACCCCGGCCGCGCTGGTGTCTCGCGCGGCAAGGCCAAGGCGCAGATGCGGGCCGTTGGCCCAGTCGAGCGTTCCCTGCGCCGCCGCCGCCACCTGCGGTCCGATCACCTCGACCCGGTGGACGGTGAGAATCTTGTCGGGCAGATCGACGCTCAGGTCGCCGTGAAAGGATGTGAGGGTCACCGGCGTTTCACCGATGCGGTCGGGTCCGATCACCCCCGGCTCCGTCTCCCGGAACTTGATCCGCCACGGCGCGCCGTCATGCGCCGGCGGCGCAATCACGCCATTGAGGAAGAAGCGCGTCTGGCCCGAAAAAATCTGCGCCTCGTCCACCAGGGCGCGATGGTTCGCCGCGTCCCAATGCGCCGCTGCGAAGACCTCGTCGATGAAGACGGGAGCAAAGTCCGGATCGGCGAAGCGCCAGAAGCCGGCCCCGAGATCGAGGCGCGCATTGGCGTCGACGACATGGCCGTCGCCGCCGAACGAGGCGGAAGCCTTCAGCGACAGCGGAATGTCGGAATTGATCGGCAGCTTGATTTTTCCGGCGAGCAGCGCGATCTCGTCGATTGAAAATCCGCTCGCTTCGATCGACAGGTCATGCGGTCCATTGCGCGCGCCGCGCGCCGCGGCCCGCACGCTCCATAGCCCGCTGGGGTCGCGCGCCGACATGTCGACCACGACGACGCCCGCGCCGTTGACCCGCTCGCGGTCTAGCGAAAAGTTGAAATCGTCGAAGCCGCGCTTCTGGCCGGCGACGCGGTCGTCGATGATCAACCGGCCGCGCCGGACGCCGAAATGATCGAGCATGGAGATCGGGCTATTGCCGCCGGCGGTCAAGTCGAAAACGCGGTTGATCGCCTGCGCCGCCTGGCGGATCACTTGCGCGCGCAAGGCGGAAGGGGGCGCGCTGGTCGGGGCCTCGACTGAAGGCTGCGAGGCCGGCGCCTCCGATTGAGGCGCGGACCGGGGCGCGGCCGGCGACGCGGCCGCCCTTTTTCCGCCGCCCGCCCGCAGGTCGATGTCGCCATTGGGCAGGACCCGCAATTCGACGTCGAGGCCGTCGAGTTCGACGCGCGAGGGCTTTATCTGGCCGGCGAGAATCGAAAAGGGATCGAAGACAAGGTCGGCCTTTGGGGCGGTGACCAACCGAGCGCCATCCGCCCCTGTCAAGGACACGCGCTTCAGGGCCAGAACGAGGCCGCTCCCCTGGCGCTCGATCGCCATGCCGCCGATTTGCAAGCGATAGCCGTGACCAAGCCTCTGCTGCAGGGCCGAAACCAGGGCGGGACGAAAGGCGTCGAGATTGAGCCGGCCGAGCGTCAGCGCGACGACGCCCGCGCCCAGGGCGAAAAACAGCGCAATCAGCGCGAGCGAAAGGCCGACGCCGGCGGCGCGGCGCCCGCCCCAGCGCCTGCGCTTCCCTCGCGACAAACCGTCTTCCGATTCCAGATCTTCCAGATCGCGTGTTTCGAACAAATGCGCGCTTTCAAGGACCAGAGCTTGCTCCCGCAAAGTCGCGCGACTCGGCGGAAAAGAAAAGCGGGAAGGCGGTCACGTCTAGCGCCGCCATACGAATCGCCATTTTATAGCAATTCGCCATGTGGTTCCGGCCTAACAGCCGGAGCGGCGCGACGCTCCCATTGCGCCGCCCTCGCTCGCCGCTGGGAAATCCGCCAGCCTAAGTAGGAATTCAATCCGAAAACCGGTATCCACTTTTCGGCAATCCTGCTTCGGCGGCGCAAAGGAGCGAAACTCGGGAAGCGGAGACTGCGCCCGCGCCGGCCGCCGATTGCAGAGCAATCTCGCGGAAACCGTATGACACTGTCAGCAAGAACCGATTTTTTGGACGAAAGGAAGGCCGATGCCGCAAGAATTGCAGGCGCGCGACCGCGCCCCCGACTTCAACCTGCCGCGCGACGGCAAGGGCGCCCTGTCGCTCGCCGATTTCAAGGGCAGGAAGCTGGTTCTCTATTTCTACCCCAAGGACGACACGTCGGGCTGCACGGCGGAAGCGATCGCCTTCAATGGGCTGGCCAAGGATTTTGAGGCCGCCGGCGCGGCGATCGTCGGCGTCTCGCCCGACCCGGTGAAAAAGCACGACAAGTTCCGCGACAAATACGAGCTTGGCTTCCCCCTGCTCGCCGACGAGGCCAAGAGCGTCCTCGAAGCCTATGGCGTCTGGGTCGAGAAGAGCATGTACGGCCGAAAATATATGGGGGTCGAGCGCTCGACCTTCCTGATCGGCCCGGATGGGCGGATCGCCCGCATCTGGCGCAAGGTCAAGGTTCCCGGCCACGCCCACGAGGTCCTGGCGGCCGCCAAGGCTCTCTAGACGTTGGCGAAACATTAACCACGCTGGCTTAGATTTCCGTCAAGAATCAACGCCGCCGCTTGAAGCGGCGGCCGTTCAGGACGGTTTTAAATGCGTGCTGCGCGGTATCGAACGAATGCTCGCCGTTCAAAAAGGATCGCTATTCGGATCGCCGCGCATAATTTCGAGCGCGAATTCGCCCTGCCGCCCGCCCTCGCCTACGCGCTTTTCGGCCTCGCGCCCCTCCTGATCGTCCTCTGCCTCGGCGTCGGCTCCTATCAGATGTTTCATGACGACATGCTCGCGGCGCTGATGCGGCGTGAATCGCGCATGCAATACGCCTATGAGGACCGCATCGCCGCCCTGCGCGCCCAGGTCGACTCCCTCGCCTCTTCGCAAATGCGCGCCCGGGACAAGTTCGAAGGCAAGGTGGCGGCATTGGCCTTGCGCCAGGCGAGGCTCGAATCGCGTTCGGCTCTGATCGCCGCCCTGGCGGCCAAGGTCAGTCCGAAGGCGGCGTTCCCGCCCGCCGCCGCTGCTGAATCGGCCGAATCCGCCCCCGCGGCGCGGGAGTCCAGCCAGAGCTTCGCCCAGGATTCCGCCAAAGTGGACGCCCCGGCCAAACTTTCCGCCAAAAAGACGCCCCCGCCCGACTCGAACAAGCCGGCGCCGGACGGTTTCGACCTGCGTGTCAGCGAAACGCCGGACGGGCCCCGCTCGGCGCCCGCTTCCCCGCCCCCCGGCGACGTTTCCGAAAACGACAATCCCGTCTCGCCGAGCCAGCGGCTCCGCAATATAGCCGATAATTTCGACCTCATCGAAAAGCGCCAGATCGCCACCCTCGACCGGCTGCGCGTTCCGGCCGCCACCAAAGCGGAAAAGTTGCGTCGGGCCTTTGAAGAGGCGGACCTGCCTATCAAACGCATGATCCGCCATGCCGAGAGCCTGCATGCCGGTAAGGCCGTCAAGGAGGAAGACGGCGTGGGCGGACCCTTCGAGCCGGCGCCCGCTTCCGCCGACGGCGGCGATTTCGACCGCGCTTACGCCAGCCTCAACCAGGACGTCAAGGACATCGACGGCCTGCGCCTCGCCCTGCCCTTCGCGCCGCTGCGCCAGCCGCTCGCCGGCAAGCTTTTCGTGAACTCGCCCTTCGGCGAACGCATCGACCCATTCAACGGACGCCTGGCCATGCATCCGGGCGTCGATCTCCGCGCCGAATACGGCGAACCCATTCACGCCACGGCCGCCGGCCGCGTCACCATCGCGGGACCTGACGGCGGCTACGGCAATATGGTCCAGATTGACCACGGCGCCGGCCTTGCCACCCGCTACGGCCATATGTCGCACATCGACGTCGCCGTCGGACAATGGGTCGAAGCCGGCCAGGTGATCGGCCGCGTCGGCTCGACCGGCCGTTCGACCGGTCCGCATCTTCATTATGAGGTTCGGGTGGACGGGACTCCGGTCGATCCGACGCGCTATCTCAAAGCCGGAAGAATCCTCAGCGCGTCGCTTTGACCCGAAGCCCGCGCGGCGGCGCGCCCGGATAGGGCGGCGGTCCGCCATCTCGCGCGTTTATCAGGACAATAGGCCGCTCGTGTCCAGCTTTTTCGCCCTAGGTCAAAAGTCGTAAAGCCGAATTGGCCGTGATGAGCCCGCAAAAACCAGATCACTTGTTCGCATTGCGCAAGATATCCTGCAGCCAATCGGTGTTCAGCGTCGTCGGCGTCAGCCACATTTTCAGCAGAGTATCGGGCGTGTAACGGTCAAGATAATCCATCATCCGTTTTTCAAGCTCGTCCATGGCGCGTTTCTGCATCGGCTCGAAATCCGGCAGACCCATAAAGGCGCGCGCCTCGGCAGGCGTGCAATCTATATTGATGGTGATTTTCATCGATTCTCCGCGCCATCGGTTCGCGCCTGAAATTTCTTTTGAATTTTAGGGCCGGAACACGGAAAAAGCCATGAATTTTCTTGGCGAAGCTGAAAAGAGGGTGAACATCAGCCGGCAAGAAGCCCCGGATCGAAGCTTTCGATTGCCTCCGCGCCCTCGGTAATGGCGTGGAAATAGCTTTCCGCGCGGGGCAGAATGTGATCGGCGTAATACCGCGCGAAGGCCAGTTTTCCTCGCAAAAATTCCGCCTCGCCGCGCCCTTCGCGCAGGTCCTGCGCCGCCGTCGCCGCCTGCTTCAACAACAACCAGAAGCCGGCGACGGTTCCGGTCAGGTGCAGCATGGCGACGGCCGAAGCCGCGGTCTGCGCCGGCGCGGCGGCGTGGGTCCGCACAATCCATTCCGCCGCCGTTTCAAATCGTGCGAGCGGTTGGACGCCGGCCTGCGCCAAAGCCGCGATTCCGGGTGTCGCCATATATTCGACGAAGCTCGCCTTGATGTCGGCGACCAGTTCCTGCGCCGCCGCGCCCCCGTCGCGCGCGATCTTGCGGCCGACAAGATCGTTGGCCTGGATTGCGGTCGTGCCCTCGTAGATCGTGGTGATGCGGGCGTCGCGGAAATGCTGGGCCGCGCCGGTTTCCTCGATAAAACCCATGCCGCCATGGACCTGAACGCCGGCCGAGGCGATCTCGACGGCGCTTTCAGTGCAAAAGCCTTTGACCACCGGGATGAGCAGATCGACCCGCCGCTGGGCTTCCCTCGCCTCTTCGGCGTCGATCGACTCCTCCGCCACATCCATGTGTCCGGCGACGTAATAACAGAGCGCGCGCATGGCCTCGATGCGCGACTTCATATCGAGCAGCAGGCGCTTCACATCGGGATGGAAGGCGATGGGCGCGCCCGCCGTGGCGCCGATCGGCCTGCCCTGCACGCGCTCGTTGGCGTAATCGCGCGCCTGCTGATAGGCGCGTTCCGCGATGGCCACGCCCTCGAGCCCGACATTGAGACGGGCGTGGTTCATCATGGTGAACATATATTCGAGCCCGCGATGGGGCTCGCCGATCAGATAAGCGATCGCGCCGCCCTTGTCGCCGAAGGACATGACGGCGGTGGGGCTGGCGTGAATGCCGAGCTTGTGCTCGATCGAGGCGCAGACGAGATCGTTGCGCGCGCCGAGCGTTCCATCCTCGTTGACCAGATATTTGGGCGCGAGAAAGAGCGATATGCCCTTTACCCCCGGCGGCGCGTCGGGAAGCCGCGCCAGCACCAGATGGACGATGTTTTCGGAAAAATCGTTCTCGCCATAGGTGATGAAGATTTTTGTGCCGGTGAGGCGGTAATGGCCGCCCTCCGGCGTGGCGCGCGTGCGCACGGCGGCGAGATCGGAGCCGGCCTGCGGCTCGGTCAGGTTCATCGTGCCGGTCCATTGGCCCGACGCCATTTTTGGCAGGTAGACCGTCTTCAACGCCTCCGAGCCGTGCTGATCGATGGCGATGATCGCGCCGATGGTCAGCATCTGGCAGAGGGAAAAGGCCAGGTTCGCCGCGGTCCACATTTCGAGCACCGGCGTGGAGACGAGATGCGGCAAGCCCTGGCCGCCATAATCGGCCGAGGCCGGCATGGCGTGCCATCCGGCCTCGCAAAAGGCTTGAAACGCCTGCCCGAATCCTTCCGGCGTGGTCACCACGCCGTCCTTGCAGGCGCACCCCTGCCGGTCGCCCGACTGGTTCAAGGGCGCCAGCACCTCACCGGCGAATTTTCCCGCCTCCTCGAAAATGGCGGCGACCAGGTCTTCCGAAATCTCCTCATTGCCGGGAAGCGCCGCGACGCGGTCGAAATCCCCCACGGCGCGCAAAGCAAAGAGCATGTCGCGGATCGGCGCTTTATAGGCGGACATGGTCTTGCTCCCGTTAGACTTCAGCCGATCGCGTCGGCCGAACGCGCTTTCTCGCGCAGGATGAATTTCTGGATCTTGCCGGTCGAGGTTTTCGGCAGCGGCCCGAAAATGAAAATCTTCGGCACTTTGAAGCGCGCCATATGGGCGCGGCAATGTTCCACCATTTCTTCCTGAGACGGCTGCGCACCCTCGCGCAATTCCACGAAAGCGCAAGGCACTTCGCCCCATTTTTCGTCCGGCGCCGCGACGACCGCCGCCGCCAGAACCGCGGGATGGCGGTAGAGCGCGTCCTCGACCTCGATGGAGGAAATATTCTCGCCGCCGGATATGATGATGTCCTTCGAGCGGTCCTTGATCTTGATATAGCCGTCCGGCTCGATAACCGCGAGATCGCCGGTGCGGAACCAGCCGCCGGCGAAAGATTCTTCTGTCGCCCGCTCGTTCTTGAGATAGCCCTTCATCACGATATTGCCGCGGAAGACGATCTCGCCCATGGTCGCGCCGTCATGGGGAACCAGCTGATGATGGCTGAGATCCATGACGTCCATCGCCTCCTGCATCATGGCGCGCACGCCCTGGCGGCCGTTCATCTCGGCCTTCTTTGCGAGCGGCAGCGCCTCCCATTCCTCCTGCTTTTCGCAGACCGCGGCCGGCCCGTAGGTTTCGGTAAGGCCATAGACATGGGTGATCGAGACCCCGAGCTTTTCCATGCCCTCGATGATCGCGACCGGCGGCGCCGCGCCGGCGATCAGCGCCGCGATCGCGTGGTCGATCGGCGCGTGATCCTCGGGATTCGCGGCGATCAGCATGCCGTGGACGATGGGCGCGCCGCAGAAATGCGAAACCTTGTGCTCGGCGATCAGCGCGAAAATGACTTTTGCGTCGACGCGGCGCAGGCAGACGTTCACCCCGGCGTTGGCCGCCATGGTCCAGGGAAAGCACCAGCCGTTGCAATGGAACATGGGCAGGGTCCAGAGATAGACCGAATGCGGCTTCATGCCCCAGGTGACGATGTTGGAGATGGCGTTGAGATAGGCGCCGCGGTGGTGATAGACGACGCCCTTGGGATCGCCGGTGGTGCCGGACGTATAATTGAGCGAAATCGCGTCCCATTCGTCTTCGAGCGGCGGCGGCGAAAAAGCCGGATCGCCTTCGGCAAGCAGGGTCTCATATTCGATCTCGCCCAAAAAGGCGCCGCCTTCGAAATTCCTGTCCTCGACATCGACGATCAAGGGTTTCGGGCCTTTGATCAGGTCCAGCGCTTTGCCGATGACGCCCGCATATTCGCGGTCGGTCAGCAGAACCTTCGCCTCGGCGTGGTCGAGCATGAAGGCGATGGCTTCCGCATCGAGCCGGGTGTTGAGCGTATTGAGCACGGCGCCGGCCATGGCGACACCGAAATGGACCTCGAACATGGCCGGGACATTGGGCAGCATGGCCGCCACCGTATCGTTCTTGCCAATGCCGCGCTTGATCAGGGCCGAGCCGAGGCGCCGGCAGCGCTCGCCGGTCTCCCCCCAAGTGAAGCGCCTTTCGCCATAGATGACGGACGGTTTGTCCGGAAAAACGTCGGCGGCGCGCACGATAAAACTCAGCGGCGTCAGAGCGGCGTAATTGGCGCGATTGCGGTCGAGGCCGATCTCATAGGGGCTGGCCATGGCTTCCTCCTGGCCGGCTTGCTTCGTCTCCGGCCTTTAGGCGAGACTTTAGCCTATCGCGCTGTGCTGTCACCCCAGCCGAGAATCAGAATCCGGCCCGCGCCAGTTTGGCGGCGCGGAGCGCATTGGCCATCAAAAGCGCAATCGTCATCGGGCCGACGCCGCCGGGGACCGGGGTGATCGCACCCGCCACTTCGATCGCTTCCTCGAGCGCGACATCGCCTACGAGCCGCGTCTTGCCGCCTTCCTTCGGAATGCGGTTCATGCCGACGTCGATGACGATAGCGCCGGGCTTGATCCAGTCGCCGCGGATCATCTGCGCCTTGCCGACCGCCGCGACCAGAATATCGGCGCGGCGCGTCACTTCGGAAAGGTTTTTCGTGCGCGAATGGGCAATAGTGACCGTGGCGTTTTTGGCGAGCAGCAATTGCGCCATGGGCTTGCCGACAATATTGGAGCGCCCGACGATCACCGCCTCCGCCCCGGAAATGTCGCGGCCGAGCGCCTTCGCCGCCTCTTCGATCAGCAGCAGGGCGCCGGACGGCGTGCATGGAACCAGAGCCTTCGCCATGGCGCCAGTCGCCAGCAAGCCGACATTGAACGGATGGAAGCCGTCCACATCCTTTTCAGGCGCAATGGCGAGCAGGACTTTTTGCGCGTCGACCCCGGCCGGAAGCGGCAATTGCACGAGAATGGCGTGAATGGCGCGGTCGGCGTTGAGCTGGCGCACCAGATCGAGCAGATCCTCCTCTCGCGTCGTCGCCGGCAGGTCGTGCTGGACGGAATGGAAGCCGCATTCCAGCGCCGCCTTGCTCTTGGAGCGGACATAGACCTGGCTCGCCGGGTCTTCTCCGACCAGAACCACGGCCAGGCCCGGCCGGACCGCCAGGGTCGCGGTCTCGCGGGCCACCTCCTGGCGCACGGCGGCGGCGGCGGCCTTGCCGTCGATCAGCAGGGCCTTCTTGCCGGAAGGTTTGAGAATTTCTGCTTTCATCGCCGGCGCTCCTGAAATTTCGCCGGTTTCTTAGCAAGAGCCTTCAGCCGCGCCAAGAAAATGTCGCTGAAAAACGCGCCTTTTCCCCCGGCGCGAGCAGGCGCATGGAGGGCTTGGCGAAAATGTCGCCGTCGAAACCCTCCGGATCGCCATGGCCGGTCCAGGCTTCGAGACAGAGAAAGCCCGCTCCCGGCCGCGACCAGAGCGCGATATGGGGAAAATCTTGCAGCTCCATGCGCAGAACGCCGCCGCGTTCGGCGCGATATTCCAGCCCTGAACTGCGGGCGTCGAGAAAGCACAAAGCCTCTTCGAAAAGCTCCGGCTTCAGTTCAAGCTCGCGCCCGCGCAAAGGCGCGACCCGCCTTTGCGCCGAAATCAGCCCGCCCGGCGCGATGCGCGGAACGTCGGCCCTTTCCTCGCGGTCGAAGCGCACGACATGCGCGCCAGAGGCGCCAGGCAGAGGCCAGAGGAAGCCCGGATGCAGGCCGCAAGCAAAAGACAGGGGTTTTTTGTCTTTATTCACTACGCTAATTATTACACGTAACATACTGTTATATATAATGTATTCTAAATACAGAGCAAAAGAGAAGGGATAGAGGGCGAAGGTCGCGTCATTTGCGCGGAGGCGGAACAGGACGCGGTCTTCCTCGCCCTCGACGAATTCGAATGTTTCATGGCGGGCGAAACCGTGCAGGCCAAGCGGATAGCGCTTGCCCTCGACGACGACGCCGTCGCGGGTCCAACCGACGACCGGAAAGAGCACAGGGGCCGAATCGGGCCAATATTTCTCGTCGCCTGGCCAGATCAGCTCCTGGTCGCCGACGCGCCAGCTCTTGAGTTCGGCGCCGCGCGTGGCGATGCGAGCACGAGCGGCGGCGGCAAAAATTTCGATCGTTTGGCTCACTCTTTGCCGGCGCCTCAGTGCGTCCGCTCCGGCGAACCCGTCTCGCGCCGACCGATGTGACGAGTCGGCGCTCAAAGCCGCCTTTCGGTCGAGCGCAAGTGTTTCGGCTAGGGCCTTCGCCCTGAAGCCGCGATCTGTTCAGGAAAGATGCGCGATTCTTTCCCACGTTCCGGGGTGGCTGTGCAGCGCCCGCACCAGCGAGCCGTCGCGCATGTGGGCCTGGAGCGGCGAAAGCCCCGTGTGAAAATATTCGAGCTTGCAAAGCGCGTCGACCAGGGCCTTGGGGTGTTCGATCAGGTCGATCGCGCGCGAATCGGCGGCAAGCTCGCGCACGCGAGACAAAGCCGAGATCAGAAGCTGCGCCATGACAGGCGCGGCGACGAGAAGCAAGGCCTGGGGGCCGATGCGGGCGAAATCCTGGTCGCGCGCCGCCAGATCCCCGATCCCGCGCATGGCGAGATCGGTGATTTCGCGCTGGATGGCGGCGGCCCACTTCATCGCGCCAGCATCGTGGTGCAGGACATGGGCGACTTCATGGGCGAAAATGCCGGCGATTTCCTGTCGTGACAGGCCGCGCAGGAGGCCTTCGGTCACTGTTATGCAGGCGTTGGCGGGGCCGCCGAGCGCATAGGCGTTCATGCCCGGGAAGGGAAGCAGGAAGAGTTCCGGAACGCGCTTTAGACCGGCCCGGACGCAAATCTCCAGAAGAATCGCATAAAGGGCCGGCGCGTCGACGCAGCGCAGGGGCCTGGCGCCGAAAGCGCGCAACGCGTCATGCGGCCGCCCCTCGGCCGCCCGGCTTTTCCGCTGGATGTCCGCCAGTGACAATTCGGGCTTGCGCTTTTTCTCCGAGGCGTTTTCGCACAGCGCCAGGAGGCCGATCAGTCCGGCCATCACCCGCTCTGAATTTTGGGAATGCAGATCGCGCGCGAGGCTGCGCCGCAGTCGCGCCAGTTCGCCAGCGTTCCGATGCCGGCGCGTGGAGCCGCCGGCGCGCAGACGAATTCCGTCGGAGGCGTCCCTGCCATCGGGCGACCCGAGCATCGGCGCGTGATGTTGGGAAGCGAAACCAGGAAGTCCGACGGATTGCAGCACGACTCATCCTCCGACCACTGCGCCTATCAGACACAGTAATCGGAGCATGTGCAATCACCATGCCACCTTGTGGCAGGGCGCTGAGTCAAAAAAGCAATTCGGTGTGTCCTTTTTGTTAGTTTGGCGGAGATCCCTTGGGGCCTCCCGCGCCTGACTGCCGATCTTCCTCCGAGAGAGGATGCGTGACAGAACCCGGGGCCGGCATTTTGGGATTGTCGAGACGCATGACGGCGATGGTGCGATAGACGTCGAACAACAGGGTGAACGCCTGCGCATAGTCGCGCGCCGCGAGCGCGCGCGCCGCCGTCGCGACAAGCGGCGCACAATCCTCCAGTCCCGGGAATCTCTCGGCGTTGGCGTCGAGATAAGCGGTGAGGCGTCGCAGGCTGTCAGCCCCCATGTCGCTGACCAGCGCAATAGCCGCGAGCGTCTCCACCGACATCTGGCCAAAACCAAAGTAGCCCGGCGCGCCCGAATGGGGCGAACGGTTCTGGATCCTGTCGAGAACCGGCATGATGTCCTGCAATACCGAAGCCAGCGTGTGGAGGTTTTCGCTGGCGTTTTCCGCGCCGCGTGGCGGGTTTTGGCCGGAATGGGCCTCCTTCTGGGACTGGGCCATCTTATGCTCCTCAATTGTGCACACACGCGTCAATTTTTGGCGGAAAGCGGACGGGAACGGGTCCCGTCCGCCCTTTGGTTCAGAATGGGCGCTGCTGGCCGATGTTCTGACTGAAGGCCAGAGTTTCGGCGAGTTGTCGCGCGACCTCCTGAATGTCCGCCTGGGTGACCTGGCGATGCTGGACGTACTGTTGCCAGTGCGGGTGCTGGAACGGATTCTGCTGCGCGAACCCGTAGGCCGAGAGGCCGGACCATCCCAGCCCCTGCTGGCCGAAGCCCGTCTGCTGCTGCGCCGACTGCAGAATCTGCGGGATGACCGGCAGGATCTGCCGCACGACCTCGTTGACGTCCTGAGGCGAAAGATTGCGCTGATAGGCCCCAAATCCGCCGCCGAAGGCGGCCAGCGGCTGATGTTGCTGCTGTTGCGCCTGGGCCAGGATCTGCGGCAGGATTGGCGCAACCTGCTGCAGGATATTGCTGACGTCCATCGGCGTGAGGTGACGCTGCGCACCCCAATTCATGCCGCCAAACTGGCCGCCGTAAACGCCCTGTCCATAGGCGCCCTGGCCCGGCCCTTGCTGCGATTGTTGGTTCTGGGCCTGTTGCAGCAGAGCCTGCGCCAGCTGATACAGGACCTGCGGGTTTTGCTGCAACGGATTCTGGAAGGCGTTGGGTTGCGAGGTTTCGGAATGTATCATGATGATCTTCCTCTTTGTCGCGTCTCCCCCGTCCGCGTTAGCGGCGGGGCGGCCCCAATAAGATCGCAAAAATGGTAAATTCGTGAATGCCGAGCTGATGTCATGTTCACGTTATTTTGTAGATACCGAGATATATTTCGCTTTGTGTTTCAAATTACATGAACATTGGTTCGCTTTATAAGTGATAGCCGTGGATTTTTTTGGACTGAAGCTTAACTAAGTTGCCGGCGGCGGATCGCCGCCTTGGCGAGAGCGGCCAAATGGATCGCGCGAAACGCGAGAGCCACGCCGAGCGGCGGCGCTGGAACCGGGGAAGCGTTCTGCGTCCGGCCAGCTCTGGGAGCAGTCCAGCCGGCAGGGGGCGCGCCGCGACTGGAACAAAAATTGCTGCGCAGTCGCGACCTGTCGTTGGGGGCCGTTGTGGCGCTTGTTGAATTTTACGAGAAACCCGGTTGCCAGACCAATCGGAAACAAGAGGCGCTGCTGACGGCGGCCGGACACGAGGTCGTGGCGCGCGATCTCCTCTCCGAGCCGTGGACGGCGGAACGCCTACGCGCATTTTTTGGCGACGCGCCGGTTGTAAGCTGGTTCAATCCGGCGGCCCCGCGCGTAAAATCAGGAGAAGTCAATCCTGAAGATTTCGACGCGGACGCGGCCGTCGCCGCGATGCTCGCTGAGCCTTTGCTCATTCGGCGGCCGCTAATTCATGCGCTGGGGATGCGATGCGCCGGATTTGACCGCGAACCCGTTTTGACTTTGGTCGGTACAGAGAAAAAACTTGCCGACGCGCAGCGCTGTTCGCGCCCGACGGCGCCGGCCTGTTCCCCGCCGCGCGACATCAGTTGAGGCGCAGCCCGCCGTCCCGCCAATGACCGCTTCTCCACTGCAATGCGTCTTTCGGCCACGGGCTGGTTTTCGCCCCGGAGCAGAAATTCAAGATGACGCATTTCCCCATTCTCTCCGCTTTGGCCGGGGCGGAGTTTTGCTATGGCATCGCGGCCCTTTTTCCATGGGTCGCCTATGTCCGCACCGCCCGCAATCCGCATGACCGGCGTCAACAAATGGTACGGCGCCTTTCACGCCCTGCGCGACGCCGCCCCCGCCCTCGACATTGACGATACGAATCGAGCTCTCGTTGAGGTCGTATGGATTGTGAAAAAAGCGTCACCTTCCCGTCG
>CAYRNB010000037.1:25174-28791 GCA_964425315.1 uncultured Rhodoblastus sp. | reverse complement strand
CGGGGCCTCAAGCGCGACCGCGGATAGCACGACATGGTTTTCGCGCAGGCTGGAAAAGATCTGGGCGAGATCGGCGGGCGTGTATCTCGCCTGGACTCCGGGCGCCGCGAGATCGCGCAGTACGCTGTAATTGCCGGTACGATTGGCGTCATCGAGCGTCAGCAGCGTCGAGCGGATCAAGTAAAGCGCCTGTTTAAGGCTGACTGGCAGCTTGACTTTCTCAGCCGACCGGGTGTGGCGCTTCGCTTCCGTGGTCTTGGCGCGCTTGCTTGCCCTGGCCGCATGGCTTCGCACGTCTCGATTTGCCGCTTCCGATTGCGAAGAAAGGGCCGCTATCGCGAAATTCGCGAGCGCCAGCGCAACTAGGATGCGGCCTGTTTTCCATCGTCTCATCGGGTTCATTCTTCCTTTAGCGCCAGATCGGAGCGCAAAGTGACAGGCCCGCGCTGGCGGGTCCAATTCCGATGCTAGCGGATGGACGGGACCGGCGCCAGCGCGGGCGGCGAAGCTGGCATGAATCGCGCGAGTGACGGCGCGGTATTGGCAGGGTCAGATACTTTTGGAGCGGTAGGCTCGTGGCCGAGCAATGGCGCTGACGCACGCTGTTGCAATGGCGCCGCCGGCCATCGATGACGCTTGGTCTCGTCCTGGGAATAGGAGACCTGGCCATCGAGCAGCCGGTCGCGTTAGCACGCCTTGAGCCTTTCAAGGAACCCGACCTACCATGGGCTGCCGCGCGCGATGAATGAGGCATTGCCCCGTTCTCTCCGCTTTGGCCGGCGCGTGGTTTTGCTATAGCATCGCGGCCCATTGTCCATGGGTCGCCTATGTCCGCACCGCCCGCAATCCGCATGACCGGCGTCAACAAATGGTATGGCGCCTTTCACGCCCTGCGCGACATCGATCTGGACGTGGCGCGCGGCGAGAAAATAGTGATTTGCGGCCCTTCCGGCTCCGGCAAATCGACTCTGATCCGCTGCGTCAACCGGCTGGAGCCGCATGAATCGGGACAAATCGTCGTCGATGGCGTCGAACTCACCGACGACGCCAAGAGCGTCGAGGCGGTGCGGCGCGACGTCGGCATGGTGTTCCAGCAGTTCAATCTCTTTCCCCATCTGACCGTGCTGGAAAATTGCGTTCTGGCGCCGACGCGCGTCCGCAAGACTCCCAAGACCGAGGCCGAGGCTCAGGCGCGCCGATTGCTGGAGCGGGTGCGCATCGCCGACCAGGCGCACAAGTATCCAGCCGAACTTTCCGGAGGCCAGCAGCAGCGCGTCGCCATCGCCCGCGCCCTGTGCATGGCGCCGAAAATCATGCTGTTCGACGAGCCGACCTCGGCCCTCGACCCGGAAATGGTCGGGGAAGTGCTGGACGTTATGGAGTCCCTGGCGCGCGACGGCATGACCATGCTGGTGGTGACGCACGAAATGGGCTTCGCTCGGAAAATCGCCGACCGGGTCATTTTCATGGACGAGGGCCGCGTCGTCGAGGCGAGCCCGCCGGAGGCGTTTTTCACCGAGCCTCGGAGCGAGCGCGCCCGCGCCTTCCTGAAAAAAATTAGCGATTAGAGGGTCTTCAGGTAATTTATAATTGCGGCGCGTTCCTTTTCGCTGGCGACGCCAGACATATCCATGTTCGTTCCCGGACAGGCTGCGGTCGGGTCCTTCAGGAAAATGTCCAAACGTTTTTCTGTCCACCTCCCTTGCAGATGACGCAACGCTGGCGAGTAGTCCGGGTATCCTTTCAGGGAAGCTATCCGTCGCCCGAAAACGCCAGCTAAATCCGGGCCAATATGGTTGCCGTTTCTGGTGCTCGACTGGTGGCAGCCGCTACACTTTTCCGCGAAAAGAGCTTCCCCGCTTGTGCCTTTATCGCGCGTCAAGGATATCAGCGTGGAGTTGTCAGTCCAGAGAAGTATGCGGCCGTCATGTCCTTCGATCAGATCGCGGATCCGACTCCCGATATAAATACTTTCTATATAAACGACATGGCCATTTTTCAGACGCGCCCGAAAAAGTGTTCTGGCCTTGAGCGAACCAATCAAAAGATCGCCGCGCCACCGCGGGAACATTTTTTTCTCGACCACCAGCAAATTCGAGACGGCGATTGAGGGCACCCAAGCGAACACAGGATCCTGATAATCGCCCCACTGCGATTCCGGCTTGTTGAGCGGCCAGGTGAAAGATCCGTAATCAGTTCCGTAGGTCGCGTAAGGCCAGCCGTAATTCCCGCCTCTTATCAGCCGATCAAGCTTATCGCCCCCCTCCGGCCCGTGTTCCGTGGACCAAATATTTCCGGCCTCGTCAATAAAGAGGCCTTCGGGATTCCGATGGCCCATGGTGAACATTTTGGCGCGCCCGTCGGCGATGTTGATAGCAATCGTCTTTCCGTAGGAGGCGGAGCGGTCCTGCGCCAAGGCCTCGACGGAGGCCACGCCGTCAAAACCGAAGTCGCCGACGGTGAGAAGAATTGTCTGCGAGTCCAGCAGCTGCATCCGTCCGCCGCCAAAATATCCAACAAATGGAATGCCGTGGCGTCGGCGCTTGCCGCGAACGGGCAGGCAAGGCGAGGTCTCGTATAGCATCCTCCACTTGAGACCGGATACGCCGCGAATGATTGAAGCGCGGTCTCCCTCGAGCACTGACACTCGCTCAACAAAACATCGCCGTTCCGCATGCCAATAATCGTACGAGACGAAGATTCTGGCGTCTTTTCCGATTTCCTGCACAAGCAGGCCATAGGCGCGGAAGTATTCGGGATTGAGCGCCTCACTTGCGCCGTTCTCGTTGAGACCGGCGGCTTCGCCTGGACGAGTCGCCCACGGCCGGCCCGCCGCGGCGGCGAACGCTTTCCCGTTAAGCGGGACGCGATACGGCAGAAGCGTGAAACCTGGACCCTGGGACCGCGCATCCATGCTGAACAGGTACAGGTGACCCTCCCCCGTCATCAGCAGGTAACGATCTCCGATTCGCGCAAGCGCCCCTCCGTGGACTGCCGAACCGGGTCCCCTGTAAGTATCAACCCGCAAATTATAATAAGACGACTTAAGCAGAGCCGAAGTATGCGCCGGGGTCATGCTTTCGGCGATCCGGGACGCGAACTCCGGCGCGCCCCTATAACCGGCCAGCGTGGCAAGAAGCGCTGCGAGGGCCAGGCCCCGCAGAGGCCAGGACGCCGGGAGCAGCTGGGGCGCCAGAATCAGCACGTTGGCCGATGCAAAGACAGACAATGACACAAAGCGCGAAAATTCACTTTTCGTCACGACGAGACCCAGGAAAACCAGGCCGTAGGCCGCCATCGTGGTCAGCGATGTCAGGATTTGCCCACGCCATCCGGACGAAGTTCGGAGCATTGCAGCAACGCCGGCGGCGACCACATATGCAGCGCCCAGCGCCGCACAGGGCAGGAAAAGCCTTTGCGGCAAGCGCCATACCGGAACGCCAAATTTCCAAGCTGGGAAAAGCGATAGGACGCCGAGAGAAGCTATGTGCCAAGCCAGCAGATAGGATCGCAAAAGCAATCGTTCCGAAATTCGATGCTTGCTGGCATGGTCCGACGCTGCGGCGCTAAGGGCGCCATCTTGCTTGCCGACCTGCGCCATCCATAGTCACCTTCGC
>CAYRNB010000037.1:18127-25074 GCA_964425315.1 uncultured Rhodoblastus sp. | reverse complement strand
GGCGCTAAGGGCGCCATCTTGCTTGCCGACCTGCGCCATCCATAGTCACCTTCGCTATTTCGCGGAGCCCTTCTAATCAGCGAAGCGCGGCGCCCGGCGAGTTCGAACCGGTTCGGAAACGCAGATCCAAACGCGCTCGTAAGGATATTTGTTTCATCGCCTAATTTCGTCCAAAAAATCGGTGGGCCTTTTGGGCATATGCTTAAGGGTTTTCCGCTTACGCCTTGATTTAAGCGTTAATCCTTGGTCAAAATAAGTCACATTCGCTTCGGCAGATGCCTGGACAGCCGACTGATCGAGACGCCGCAAAACGCGCGCCGCATCTTGCCCTGCTGCGACCGTCGCGTACGTAACACGTGTCTGGACTCTAAAGCCTGTGGCGCGCCGCGATTCCAGCCAGCATTTTTTCGACCGACGCCGCCGCCTCGGCCAGGGTTTCCGCATGGGTCGCGCGTAAAACGATCTGGTTGACGTAGAGCCCTTCGCGCAACGACGGATAAGAGCCGAAGGAAACGTCCGGCGTGTTTTTCGCCAGTTCCGCCAGCGCGTCGCCATAGGCGCCCTCGGGCAGGCCGTGGGTCTCGATCGTCTCGGAGAGAACTTTGCGGCCGCGCGCCAATTTGGGGGCGACATCCCCGAGCATGGCCTGCATGACCGTCGGCACGCCGGCCATGACGATGACATTGCCGATCCAGAATCCCGGCGCCTTGGAGATCGGATTGGCGACAAGCTCGGCGCCTTTGGGGATGCGCGCCATGCGTCGGCGCGCCGGGTTCAGGTCTTCCGGTTTTATCCGCTCCAGCAGCAGAGCGATCGCCCGCTCGTCCTCGACAAGCTCCACGCCAAAAGCCCTGGCGATGCTGTCAGCGGTGATGTCGTCATGGGTCGGACCGATGCCGCCGGTGGTGAAAAGATAGTCGTATCGGGCGCGCAAGGCGTTGACCGCCGCGACGATTTCCGCCTCGACGTCGCCGATGATGCGCACTTCCCGCAATTCTATGCCGAGATGTCCGAGAAAACGGGCGATGTAGAAGCCGTTGGCCTCGCGGGTGCGGCCCGAAAGGACTTCATCGCCGATAATCAGAACGGCGGCCGTCACCCTTTTGTCGCCGCTCATGGCTTTTCCCCTTCCTCACCGCGCTCGTAGACGATGAAGGTGCGGCCGCGCCTCACGCGCAAATAGCCGCGCTTTTCGAGAAGGGCGCAGAGATCGACGTCCCATTTGCCCGGCGAGCAGGCGAGGATGATGGCGCGCGGCCAGACCTCTTGCGGCTCGCTGGCAAGGTAGGGTTCGAGCACCAGATCCTCGGCCCCTTCGACATCGAGCTTCATCACGTCGATGCGGGAAAGTCCTTCGTCATGCGCCAAAGTCGCAAGAGATTTCGAAGCGACCTGGACCGCGCCGCCCCCGCCCTCGACATTGACGATGCGGATCGAGCTCTCGTTGAGGTCGTATGGATTGTGAAAAAAGCGTCACCTTCCCGTCGATGTCGGCGACGGCGCAATCCAGCGCCTTGATGGTCGCGGCCGGATTCTGCCTCAGATTATAGACCAGGCGCTCGAAAAGCATGGGCTGCGGCTCGACCGCCAGCACCCGCGCGCCGGCGCCGGCGCGCAAGGCCACGAACAGGCTGGCGGCGCCGACCCCCGCGCCAATGTCGAGAAAAGCCATGCCGGGCTTTATGCGCGAGGCGAGATAATGCCGCTCTTCGCGGTCGGCGAGCTGCGGCGTGAACAGCAGGCGCTTCTCGCAGGCGTTATTAAAAGGATAAAGCCGCATGCGGGCGCGAACCGTCTCGACGGTGACGTCCACCGGCCGGGCGCGCAGGCGGCGCAGGCTATAGCCGCGCGCAAGAAGCGCGGCGCGGCGCCCCAGCCAGTGCAGCCCGGCGTTCTGGGTGAAGCGCAACAGCCGCTTCAGCCCGCCATGCGGCCGAAATTCGCCAAAAGGAGAGAGGTCGTTGACGGGCGTCGCGGGCATATGGGGCTTTTAGAGCATGTTGTTATGAGATGGAACCGCCGCCGCCGGACCGGCCAAGCCTCTTGCGCCGCGCCGGCTTTGGTCTAAATCTGAAACTCGGAGGTTATTCGGCGTCGCCGCGCGACGGCGTTTCCTTCTCCCCCGATCCGCTTTTGAATTGCGAGCAGAATGACCTTCATCGAAGCCGAAGCCACGCCGGGCCGCAAGACCGGACAGATCAGAATTCATGGGCCTGACGCCTTCGACGGCATGCGCAAGGCCGGCCGCCTCGCCGCCGAAGCGCTCGACCTCATGGTCGAGGCGGCGAAACCCGGCGTGACCACGGACGCGCTCGACAAGCTCGCCTATGAATTCGGCATGGACCACGGCGCCTATCCGGCGCCGCTCGATTATCGCGGCTATCGCAAATCGATCTGCACCTCGATCAATCATGTCGTCTGCCACGGCATTCCAGACAACAAGCCGCTGCGCGAAGGCGACATCGTCAATATCGACGTGACCTATATTCTCGACGGCTGGCACGGCGATTCGAGCCGCATGTATTTCATCGGCGAAGTCCCGCGGCGGGCGCAAAGATTGTGCGAAGTGACCTATGAGGCGCTGTTGCGCGGCATTGCGGCGGTGAAGCCCGACGCCACAACAGGCGACATCGGCTACGCCATCCAGACTTTCGCCGAATCGGAACGCTGCTCGGTGGTGCGCGAATTCTGCGGCCACGGGCTCGGCCGCCTGTTCCACGACGAGCCCAATATTCTCCACTATGGCCAGAAGGGCCAGGGCGTGACCCTCAAGGAGGGCATGTTCTTCACCATCGAGCCGATGATCAACCTCGGCAAGCCGCAAGTGAAAATCCTCGCCGACGGCTGGACGGCGGTGACGCGCGACCGCTCGCTTTCGGCGCAGTTCGAGCATGCGCTCGGCGTGACCGCTACCGGCGCGGAGGTCTTCACCCTTTCACCGCGCGGCCTGAACTGCCCGCCCTATGCGCCGGAAAAGACCGGATGAACCAAGAGCCGGCAAGGGAATCCTTCAACGCCGGCCATCGCGAGCGGCTACGGAAAAGATTCCTGCAAGGCGGGCCAGAAGCGCTGGCCGATTACGAGCTTCTCGAGCTGGTGCTGTTTCGCGCCATTCCGCGCCGCGACGTGAAGCCTCTGGCGAAAACCCTCATCGCCCGTTTCGGCTCTTTCGCCGAAGTCGTCGCCGCCCCGCCGGCGCGGCTCATGGAAGTCGGCCAGATCGGCGAGGCCGCGGCGACCGAGCTGAAGATCGTCGAGGCGGCGGCCTTGCGGCTCTCCAAAGAATCCATGCGCAAGCGCTTGGCCCTCGGCACTTTCGCGCAAGTGCTCGATTATTGCCGCGGCGCGATGGCCTATCGGGAAACGGAAGAATTTCGTGTCATCTTCCTCGACAAGAAGAATGGCCTTCTCGCCGACGAAGTGCAGGGACGCGGCACGGTGGACCACACCCCGGTCTATCCGCGCGAAATCATCCGCCGGGCGCTGGAGCTCAACGCCAGCGCCGTCATTCTGGTGCATAATCACCCTTCCGGCGACCCGACCCCCTCGACCGCAGACATTGTCATGACGCAGAATATCGCTTCGCTCGCCAAGCCGCTCGGCGTCTCGGTGCACGATCATCTCATCATCGCCCGCAATGGTCACGCCTCGTTCCGGGCGCTGAAACTGTTCTGAAGGCGCCTTCGCCATGACTCTCGTGTCGACCGCCAATGGAAAGCTCAATGTGTCGATCTCCGGCGAGGCCGGGACGCCGCCGCTCCTTCTCGCCCATCCGCTCGGCGCGAACTTGAGCGTCTGGGACGCGGTCGCGCCCGTTCTGGCGGAAAGGTTCCGCGTCATTGCTTTCGACGCGCGCGGCCATGGCGGCTCGGACGTTCCGCCCGGCCCCTATTCGCTTGCCGATCTCGGCGGCGACGTCGTGGCGCTGATGAACGCGCTCGATCTTTCCCGCGCGCATTTCCTCGGCGTCTCCATGGGCGGCGCCATCGGCCAATGGCTGACGATTTTCGCAGCTCAGCGGCTGGACAAACTGGTTCTGGCCAATACGGCCATGCATTTTCCCGACCAGGCGGCGTGGAACGCCCGAATCAGGACGGCGCGCGAACAAGGCGTCGGCGCCCTCGCTCCCGCCATATTGGAGCGCTGGCTGACGGAAGAATTCCGCGCCGCGCGCCCGGACATAGCCGCCAAGGTGTTGAAAATGCTGGAGGCGTCGCCGGGCGAAGGCTATGCGGGCTGCTGCTCGGCCTTGCGCGACGCCGACCTGCGCGACGCCATTCATACGGCTCCGCCGCGGCCGACTTTGGTGATCGTCGGCGAGGCCGACGGCTCGACGCCGCCCGAACGCGGCGAAAGGCTGGCCGCAAGCCTTCCGGAGGCCCGCCTCGCCTGGCTCCAGTCGGCGCATTTGTCCTGCGTCGAAGCCGAGGCGGCCTTTTGCCGGGAGGTGCTGGATTTTCTCGATTAGCCCGCGAGATCGCGCAAGGCGGCGCGGACTTCGGCCACGGCCTCGACCAGGCGGCTCGCGTCCATCGGGCGCAACACGCCGGCGCGGGCGCAATGCTCGTAATTTTCCGCCGCGGCCGCCACGGTGAAGGCGCCGACCGCCCGCGCCGAGCCTTTGAGCTTATGCGCCAGCTCGACGCGCCAGCCTTGCCCCTCCCCGCCGTCCAGCCTGGAAAGCTCGGCCGCGATCTTCCCGGCCTGACGGTCGAACAGGGCGAGCAGCTCGACTTCGAGCGAGCGGTCGCCCAAGGTCTGGCGGGCGAGATGGACGAGATCGATCGGACAAGCCGGATCGGCGCGCCGCAAGGCGGCGGAGCCGGTTTCGTCGTCAATCCTGCGAAAAGCGACGGCGGCCATTTTCCATTCTCCTGTCAGCGTTACTTAACTTTTTGCGCCGCGCGCCCCCTCAAAAACGCCATCTGGGGCTGTGCTATGACGCATCCACAATCTTTTCGTGTCCCAATTTTCGCCGACAGAAGCTGACAAGCCCCTTATTTTCCAAGCGACTCCGCGCCTTTTCGCAAACATGGCTAAAACAGCGTTAACGACGTTGGCAAAAGGCTAACGCGCAAAGGTTTCCTTCGCGTCGGGGCAAGCGTAAACTAAGTCTTGGTTAACCGCCGCTCATAAACGGGCGGCGGGAGGGTATGACGCGGCTTGGTTTCCTTGTCGCAAGCTGCTTTTCTTGTATAAAGCGTAAGATATAAGGCGACTGCAAATGTCCAATTCGAGCAAGGCTCAGGATCCCGCCGCCGCTGCTTTGTCGGCCATCGAGGACGCGCTCCGGCTCAACGACACCGCCGACGAGGCCGCGCCCAAAACGTCGGGCGACGCGGAGAAGCCAGTCGAATTCGGTCCGCCGGCTTCGCGCGGCAAGACCGAGGAGCCGCCGCCTGTGCGCATGCCCGAGGTCAAGGCGGACGAACTCGCGCCGACTCGCGCGCGCGAATCAGAAAGCGCGCGCGCCCCCCTCGGCCCGAGCGCGCGCCCGGCCAATGACGATCGCGCCTCTGCCGGACAGATTCTGCAGAGCCTGCAAGCCCGTCCCGATTCCCACGCCATGACGGTGGCGATCATCGCCTCGGTTTTCTGGGGCGGCTTCTGGGGCTCTTATTATTACTTTACCCACGGCGCCGTCTTTGCGGGAAAAACGCTCGGCCCCGCCGCCGCCCTCGCCGCCTTCGCCTTGTTCGGCCCGATCGTCTTTTTCATCGCCATGGGCCTGGTGCTGCGCCGCTCGCAGGAAATGCGGCTCACCGCCCGTTCCATGGCGGAAGCGGCGATCCGCCTGGCGGAGCCGGAAAATTTCGCCTCCGAACAGGTGGTCAGCCTCAGCCAGGCGATACGCCGCGAGGTCGCGTCAATGGGCGACAGCATGGAGCGGGCCCTGGCGCGCGCGGCCGAACTCGAAACCATGGTGCGGGGCGAAGTGTCGGCGCTGGAGCGCACCTATGGCGAAAACGAGCGGCGCATACGCATGTTGCTCACTGAATTGTCGAGCGAACGCGAATCCATCGTCGTCAACGCCGACCGCGTCTCCGCGGCCCTCGCCGCGGCGCAGAATTCCGTCGCGGGCGAGCTCGAAGCGGCGGCCGGCCGCCTGACCGGCCTGCTCCAGGAAGCCGGCGACCGCATTCTTGGCGCCCTCGAGCAAAAGGGCGGCGAGGTGGAGTCGGCTTTCGCCCGATCGAACGACACGCTTCTGGCGCGAATGGAAAGCCACTCGCAAAGTCTGCTTGAGCGCTTCGAAAGCTCCGGCGCCGAGGCGTCGCGCTCCATCAACGAGCGCGCCGCGCAGGTCGACGGCGAGCTGCGCGGCTTCGTCGCCACCTTCATCGAACAGGTCGGCGCCCATTCGGAGGCCCTGTCGCAACATCTCCAGGATATCAACGCTCTTTTCGGCGAGACCATCGGTCAGCGGGGCGAAGAGCTGACCAAAAACCTCGCCAGTCAGGCCGACCGCCTGCACGAGATCGTCGCGGTCAACGGCCCCGCCCTGCAACAATCGCTCGCCGACGCCGGCGCCGAAATCGCGACGCGCCTGCGCGAGGAATCCAGCCGCGCCGAGGAAGTCCTGCACGCCTCCGGCGACGGTTTCGCCCAGACGCTGTCGCAGCACAGTGCGCGCACGACGGAAGAGCTCACCGGCGTCACACAATCCGCCGTGCAAAACATGGCGGCCCAAACCGACGCCCTGCGCGCCCATGTCGACGAAGTCACACAGCGCGCCGTGGAGACTCTCTCGCAGCACGTCCAGACCGTCGGCGACAATTACGCCAGCGTCACCCAGCAGACTGCGGAAGGCGTCGCCGGCATGGCGGCCCAGACCGAGGCCCTGCGCGCCCTTGTCGACGAAGTCACGCAGCGCGCCGTGGAGACTCTCTCCCAGCACGTCCAGACCGTCGGCGACAATTACGCCAGCGTCACCCAGCAGACTGCGG
>CAYRNB010000037.1:15925-18027 GCA_964425315.1 uncultured Rhodoblastus sp. | reverse complement strand
GCGGAAGGCGTCGCCGGCATGGCGGCCCAGACCGAGGCCCTGCGCGCCCATGTCGACGAGGTCACGCAACGCGCCCTGGAGAATCTGGCCGAGCACGTCCAGTCCATGGGCGACAATTACGCCAGCGTCAGCCAGCAGACGGCGGAAAGCATCGCCAGCCATACCGACGCCGTGCGCCAGAACTTTACCCAGACCGCGGAAGAGACGCTCGCCGCGTTCACCGGCCACACCCAGGCCTTCAACGAGGATTTCGCCCGCGCCGCCGCCGAGGCGGTGGAGGGGCTGGTGGGCCACGCCGAAAATTGGCGGGCCAATGTCGATCAATCGACCCGGGCCGCTCTCGAAACCATCGACGAAAAGACCGGCGCCCTCCAAGAAAAAGTCGAGGCGGCCTCCGCCGCGGCGGTCGCGGCTTTGCGGGCCCAGGGCGAACGCGTCGAACAGGCCATGCGCGACAATGTCGGCCATATGGAATCGACCGTCGGCGCCTCGGCCCAGGAGACGCTCGAAGCTCTGGTCGGCCACGCCAACGCCTTCCAGGAGCGGTTCACCCTGGTGGCGCAGGAGACGATCGACGCGATGGCGACCAATGGCGAGCGGCTCGAGCATATGGTCGCCGCCGCGATGCAGGACCAGCTCGCCTCGCTCGCCGGCCATACCGACCATTTCCAGGAGAATTTCGTCCGCCTCGCCTCCGAAACCGGAGAGCAGGCGGAAGCGCGGACCGAGAAGCTGCGCGAACAGCTGGAAGCGGCGAGCCACGCGGTTGGCGACGCCCTTTCCGCCAATATCGCCACGACCCAGGCGCAATTCGAGGAAGCCTCGCAGGCGGCGCTTTCAGCCTTTTTGGCGCAGACGGCGACCATCGACCGCAATTTCTCCGCCATCGCCGGCCAGACCGCGGAATCCGTTCATGCGCGCCTGGCCGAGGCGCAGAAGCGCTTCGCCCAGGTGGCGTCCGAGGCGGTCGCCGCCATCGGCATGCATGGCGATCGGGTCAACGAGACGCTGGCCCAACGGCTCGACGCCTTCGAGGCCACGCTGCTGCGCGGCGGCGACGAGACGTCCGACAGCATCGGCCGCCACAGCGAAAGGATGGCGCAGCAGATCGCGGCCAGCCTTGAGGATTTCGAACAAAAGCTGCAGAGCGACCTCGCCGAGACGCAGCAGCGGCTCGCCCAGCATGGCGAACGCTTCAACGCCGATTTCGTCGCCCAGCTCGCGGCCCTCGAAGAACTCATGCGCGGCGGCGGCGAAAGCTCGGGCGACCACATCAGGCGGCAAACGGAGATTTTGCGCGAGACTCTGGCCGAGAACCTGCGCGCCTTCGAGAACATCGTGACCGAAGTCGGCGGCGGCGCCGCCGAGCGCATGAGCGCGCAGGCGGACGCGCTCGCGGTCGCCATTGGCGAAAAGCTCGCGGCGATCGAGGCGACCATCGACGTGCATGGCGTCGAACTCGACGCCCGCCTCGGCCAGCGCGCCGAAGTGACCGCCAACCTGCTGTCGAGCCAGATCGATCGTTTCGACTCCACGGCTTCGACCCGCACGGAGCAGATCGTCTCGACGGTGGACAGCCTGATCGACAAGGCCGAATCCGGCCTCGACGCACGCGCGCGCCAACTCAACGACGCCCTGGCCGGACGCGCGATCGACATCGCCAAAGTGCTTGGCGAGGGCGGCCGCGAGGTCGGCCGCGCGCTGGAGGCCAAGGCGCACGAACTCGACTCCGCCATCGTCAAGAGCTCGAACGAGCTCGTGGCGCAATGGTCGCGGAAATTCGAGGAACTGGACCGGCGCATCGGCGGCATGCACGAGGTCGTGGACGGCCGCGGCCAGGCGCTTGCCGACACCTTGCAGGCGCGGACCTCCGAATTGCACGAATGGTTCGACGGACGCGGCGCGAAACTGGTTGAGCTGCTGACCGAACGCGGCGGCGAAGCAGCGTCGCGCATCGTCGAGGCGAGTGAAAACGCCCTCGGCGCGCTCCACGGACGCTCGGGCGAAATCATCGACCAGATCGTCCGCCGCCAGGCCGAAATGACGGCGGCGCTCGAACGCTCGCAACAGGAGATGCGCGAGACATTGGAGCGCGGCGCCGC
>CAYRNB010000037.1:0-15825 GCA_964425315.1 uncultured Rhodoblastus sp. | reverse complement strand
GCGCTCGACGCGGCCATCGCCAGCTCCAGCGGCGCCCTCAATCAGGCGCTCGACGAAAAGGCCAAGGCGTCGGTGGCGAGCCTTTCCGACGTCAACCACAAGCTGAAACAGGATGTCGGCGGCCTGCTCGACGGCATGGCCCAGGCGCATCGCTCCCTCCTCGCGCTGGTCGACGAGGCCACGGTCGAACTCGGCCGCTTCGACGTCGCGCTGACGCCCCAGGTCGCGCGTTTCGCCGAATCGCTCGACCAGATGCGCAGCCAACTCGACCGGCTCGATACGGCCGGCGAACAGGGCGCGCGGAAGGCCGAAGCGACGGCGAGCGACATCGCCGAGCAGACCCGCACGCTTGCCGCCCACCTGCGTGAAATGTCCGAGGCCCAGACGTCGATCGACCAGGCGCTGGAAACGCGGATCGCCGCGATGCAGCGCCTTTACGATGAGACGCAGCAGAAGCAGGGCGATATCGAATCGCGTCTCGACGGCCTGACCATGTCAATATCCGGCGCCCTGGCGCGGGCCGAGAACAAGGCGCGCGAAGTCGGCGCCTTCCTCTCCGAGGCAAGCGCCGCCACGGCGGGCGCGCTGGTCAGCCAGTATGACGACTTGCGCCAGGCCGCCACGCGCGAACGCGAAAGCGCCGCCGCCACGCTCACCGCCGCCTATGAGCAGAATCTCGCCGAAATGAACCAATTGTTCCAGCAGGCGACCGAACGCTACAAGGCGGTGTCGCAGGAATTGCGCGGCATGACGACGGAAATCCAGCGCGAACTCGAAACCACGCGCCAGGAATTGCGCCGCGGAGCAATCGACCTGCCGCGCGAAACCAGCGAACAGGCCGCGGCGCTGCGCCGCGTCGTCGCTGAGCAGATCAAGGCGCTCAACGAACTGACCGACATCGTCGCCCGCTCGGGACGCATGTATGACGTCTCCGAACCGGCCGCGCCGCGGGCCGAGCACGCCGCCCCCGCCTTGCGCGAGGCGCGGACCGAGTCGCTGCCGGCCGTGCGCCGCGACGCGCGCTTCGAGCCGCGCCCGACGGCGGCGCGTCCGGCGGCGCCCACGCCTGCGCCGGCCCCGGCGCCCGCTCCCGTCGCCCCCGCGGCCAGAGAGCGAAGCGGCGGATGGATGAGCAATCTGCTCGCCCGCGCCTCCGTCGAGGAAGCGCCGCCGCGCGCGGCCCCGACCGACGATCCGCTCGACAATCTCTCGGCCGACATCGCCCGCGTGGTCGACGAAAATGCGCTGATCGACGCCTGGGAGCGTTACCGCCGCGGCGAACACAACGCCTTCAACCGCCGTCTTTATACGCCGCAGGGCGCCAGGACCTTCGAGGAGGTCCGCCGGCGCTATCACGCCGAATCGGATTTCCGCGTCACGGTTGATCGCTATATTCGCGAATTCGAGCGCCTGCTGACGGAAATCGACCGCGAGGATCGCGACGGGCAGTTGACGCGCTCTTATCTCGCCTCAGAAACGGGCAAGGTTTACGCCCTGCTCGCCCACGCCTCCGGCCGGCTGGAATGAGCTGAGCGAAAAAGGCAAGAAAAACGCCCGGAAGATCTCCGGGCGTTTTTTCCTCCAAAACCTCTATCATCCGATTTAGCCGTTGGCGGCGGCCCAGGCGACGATTTGCGGCAGGACGCGGCCGAGCGCCTGGTCGAGCGCGCGCGGCGGCTCGGCGCCGGCGATCTCCGCCACCGGGGTCGAAGCCGAAAAGATTTTCGCCGCCGCCACCCGCCCGCTGCCGCTGACGACGAGTTGCGCCGCGATTTCCACCCGCGCCGTCCGCGTCGGCGCGTCAATGTCGAAACGGCGGATCATCATGGCGAGCCGGTAATCGGCCGTCTCGTCGGGGCCGCGCAAGGCGCGCGACAGGCCGGCGTTCTGGAAGGTCTGAACGGTGCGATCCTGCACCAGCAACGGTAGGCTCGTCGCCCATTGCGCTCCCGCCAGGCTGGTGAGTCGGTCGCCCGCCTCGCGCACCACGAGAAGGTCGCCGCCGAGCGGCGGGGCGGCGGTCGGCATGTCGACGACAATGCTGCCGCGCGCGCGGAGCGGGCGGATCTCGGCGGCGTGCAAGCCGAAATTCTGCGGCGGCGCGCTGGCGCAGCCGGCAAGAGCGAGCAGCAGCGCGCCGAAGGACGCAAGAAGCGTGGCGTTTAGGCGGCGGCGCGGCGGCGGGCGCGTCGGCTGGCGCATCGCGGCGAGGGCGCCCGGCCCTTTCGCCGCCAGCGCGGCGCGCCAGCCGCGCGGCGCGCGGGCCGGCAGGCTCTTCTTGCGAAGAGCCGACGCGCGTCCTTTCACGTGCCGCAAATCTTTCGTCATCCAAGCCGGCGCCTCGTTTCCGAATCGTGGATTAGCCAAAGCAAAGCCCGGACCAAAACGCAAGTCGGGTCGGCACTATTCCTGCAAAAGGTTCAGCGTCCGTTATAGACCGGCAATTCCGGCTTGGGGCCGAAAATGATGCTTTGCGGATCTCGCCGCAGCATTTTCGCCGTCCGGTCAATTTCCTGCAGCGTCTTGCGTCCTTGGACCGCCAGGCCCTGATATTGCTTGAGGCCGGTATTGGCGAATTTCGTCAGACTGTCGGACAGTTTTTTGATCGACCGCGCCGCTTTCGAAATATCGGCGATCATCGTCTTGCCCTGCCCCGTGCCCAAGAGCGCGTTGACCTTGGCCATGGATTGATCGGCGTTGTTGATGATCGCGCGGACCTTGGCCGGATCGACGGCGTTGATCGTCGCTTTCAAATTGGCGGAACTGTCGGCCAGATTGCCGGTCAGCGTATTGATATGGTCGAGCGAGCTCTTGAACGAGGAGGAATTCTGGTCGATCAGTTTGTTGGCGCGATCGAGAAAGCCATCGGCCTTGACGCTCAGCTTTTGCGCCATTTGCAGCAGGTCCTGCAGTTCCGACGGCGCGGCGTTGATCACGCCGCCCTCGGGCAAGGCCGGCGCCGAGGCGCTGCCGCCGAGGAGCGACACGGAGGCGACGCCGGTCAGGCCGCCATATTCGAGCTTGGCCGTGGTGTCGCTCTTGATCGGGGTGCGGGCGTCGACCGAAATCTTGGCGTAAACCTGGCCCGGATTTTTCTGCATCAGGCCCAGTTCCGTCACTTCGCCGACCTTGAGGCCGTTGAACAGCACGGAGCCGCCATTGGAGAGACCCGAGACCGAGCCGCTGAAATGGACCACATAGTCCTTGCGGGTCGCCTGCTGGCCGCCGCTGGTGAACCAGTAGACGAAGCCGAAGGCGCCGAAGATCACGGCGAGAGTAAACAGGCCGATCAGGGCATAATTGGCGCGCGTCTCCATGGCGACGCTCCTTTCACATCCGCGCCGCGCCCGGCGCGTCGCCGGCGAACGCGGCCTCGTCCGGCGGCCCGACGATCGTCCGCGCGCGCTTCCCGTGGAAATAGGAGCGCAGCCAGGGATGGTCGGAGGCCAGCATGGTCGAAAGCGGACCGGCGGCGATCACCTTGCCGTCCGCCAAAGCCGCGATTGTGTCGCATATCGAATAGAGAGAGTCGAGATCATGGGTGACCATGAAGACGGTCAGCCCGAGGGTTTTGCGCAAAGTGGCGATCAGATCGTCGAAATCCGCCGCGCCGATCGGATCGAGGCCCGAGGTCGGCTCGTCGAGGAAGAGCAACTCGGGATCAAGCGCCAGGGCGCGGGCGAGCGCCGCCCTCTTGACCATGCCGCCCGAAAGCTCGGAGGGGAATTTGTCGGCGGCGTCGGGCGGCAGGCCGACCAGCCTGATCTTGAGCATGGCCAGTTCGTCCATGACCGCCTGAGACAGCGACAGATATTCGCGCATGGGCGTCTGGATGTTCTGCCGGACCGTCAGGCTGGAGAACAGGGCCCCACCCTGGAACAGGACGCCCCAGCGCCGCTCCAGGGCGCGATGTTCGCCGGCGGAGACCCTGTCGATATTTTCGCCGAACACCTCGATTTCCCCGGCCTGCTTGGGCACGAGGCCGAGAATGGCGCGCGTCAGCACCGACTTGCCCTGGCCGGAGCCGCCGACAAATCCCGTCACCTCGCCCGCCTTGACGTCGAGATCGAGCCCTTTCAGCACTTTCTTGCCGCCGAATCCGACATGAAGGCCGCGGACGCGAACGATCGGCTGTGTCTCTTCCTGGCCCATCGCCCTCCTCAATAATGTATCCCGGCGAAGAATATGGCAAAAAGCCCGTCGACGAAAATGACCATGAAAATGCTGTTCACGACCGATTCCGTCACATGGCGGCCGAGCGATTCGGCCGAGCCTTCGACGCGGAAGCCCTCGATCGAGGCGATGAGCCCGATGACCAGGGCCATGAACGGCGCCTTGATAAGGCCGACGAGAAAGGTGTTCAAGCCAATGGCGTCTTGCAGCCGCACCAGGAAGGACGACGCGCTGATCCCCTCGTAAACGTATGCTGTGATCATGCCGCCGGCGAGCGCCGACATGTCGGCGACGAAGGTGAGGAGCGGCAGGGCGATGACCAGGGCCATCAAGCGGGGCAGGATCAGCACTTCCATCGGCGACATGCCCATGACCCGCAAGGCGTCGATCTCCTCGCGCATTTTCATCGAGCCGATTTCGGCGGTGATGGCCGAGCCTGAACGGCCGGCGATCATGATCGAGGTCAGGAGCACGCCGAGTTCTCGCAGGACCAATATGCCGATGAGGTCGATCGCATAGGTCGTGGCGCCGAATCGCCGCAGCTGGAAAATGCCCTGCTGCTCGACGATGCAGCCGACGAGGAAATTGATGGTGACGATGATCGGCACGGCCTTCAGGGCGAAGGATTCAAGGTGGAAGACCATGGAGGTCGGCCGGGCCAGGCTCGGCTTGAACAAGACGCGCAGAGCCGCGGTCGCCGCTTCGCCGAGAAAGGACACGCCGGCGAAGATGACGCGGCCGATCTCCGTCGCCCAGAAGCCGAAATCGCTCAAAAGCCGCAGGATCAGGCCGATTCGCGGCGGCCTAGCTCCGCCGGGCGGCTGGAAGCCCGCCTCGCGCAAGAGTATCCCCTGCTCCGGATCGAGCCGCGCGTAAGCCGTCGCCGCGCCCGCTTCGGCCATTTGCGCCCGCGCCTTGTCGATCAGCCAGGCCCCGGCGGTGTCGAGCCGTTCGACGCCGCCGAAATCGATTGCGACGCTTGGCGCCCCTATTCCGGCGCGGCTGAGCCCGGAGGCGGCCGTCTCCAGCGCGCGCGAGGCGGCGATCGTCCAGGCGCCGCGCAGGAAAATGCGCAGCCCGTCGCCCTCTTGCGCGACGGAAAAGCTCGGCTCGGCGGCGGATAAGGACATGGAAACGATTCTGCTTTCCTGACCAACGGCGTTGCATAGCTTTGCCGGAACTTTCGGGCAAAAGCCAGACTCGAAAAATTTGCCCAACCGCCGCCCGGCGCCTTAAACCTTCACTATGACCGAGCAAATATTGCGCCAGCTTGACATTCAGGTTGAACGATTCGCGTTGGCGAAACCCTTTGTCATTTCCCGCGGCGCCAAGACCGAGGCCGTCGTGGTCACGGCCCATGTCCGCCAGGGGAAACTGGTCGGGCGCGGCGAATGCACGCCCTACGCCCGCTACGGCGAAAGCGTCGAAAGCGTCACCGCCGCCATAGAGGGCGTCCGCGAGGCGATTGAAGCCGGCGCCGACCGCCTCGCCTTGCAAAAAATGCTGCCGGCAGGAGCGGCGCGCAACGCGCTCGATTGCGCGCTTTGGGACCTGGAGGCCAAATTCACCGGCATTCCGGCCTATCAGCTCGCCGGACTGCATCGCCTTCCGTGCTGCGTCACCGCCTATACTTTATCGGTCGGGACGCCCGAAGAAATGGCCGATGCCGCGGCGGAAGCGGCGGATCGGCCGCTGCTGAAGATCAAACTCGCCGGCCACGACGATTCGGCGCGGCTCGCCGCGGTGCGCGCCGCCGCGCCCGAGGCCGAATTGATCGTCGACGCCAACGAGGCCTGGCCGCCGGAGGACCTGGAGCGCAATTTCGCCGCCTGCGCCGCGGCCGGCGTCGCCATGGTGGAGCAGCCCCTGCCCGCGCAACAGGATTCGCTTCTCGCGGAAAGGCGCTGGCCGGTTCCCGTCTGCGCCGACGAAAGCGTTCACGACCGACAGGGCCTGGAGGCTTTGCGCCAAAAATACGACCTCATCAACATCAAGCTCGACAAGACCGGCGGCCTCACCGAGGCGCTTGCTCTCGCCGATGCGGCGGAAAAGCTGGGTTTCGGCCTTTTTGTCGGCAGCATGGTGGCGTCCTCGCTCGCCATGGCCCCGGCCCTGCTGCTCGCCGCCCGCGCCCGCTTCGTCGATCTCGACGGCCCGTTGCTGCTCGCCCAGGACCGGCCGGACGGCTTGAAATACGACGGTTCGACCATCTTACCGCCCGAGCGGTCGCTTTGGGGATAGGGGCCGCGACGGCCGAGCCGCTCTATCAAGGCTTTTTCCGTTGTTGCGCGGCGACGGGGCGAAAAACCGAGGCGATCGACGCCTATCGGCGTTTACATGTAGCCTTGGCCGAGGAAGGACGCGCGCCATCGCCCGCGACGGAAGCGCATTTCCACGCCCTCGACGCATGAACCTGGCGGCGCGCCCCTCCTCGGCCAACGCGAAATATTTCGCCAGGATCCCGGGTTACGCCCATTGGCGCGCCGTTAAAGAAAAAAATGCTCAATCGAATTCCATGATCACCGCATCGACGGCGAGCGAGTCGCCCTCCTTGCATTTGAGCGCCTTGACGGTGACGTCGCGCTCGGCGCGCAAAACGTTCTCCATTTTCATCGCCTCGACCATGGCGAGGGGATCGCCGACCTTCATTTCCTGGCCTTCCTTGACGTAAATCGCCTTGACCAGGCCGGGCATGGGACAGAGCAGGCTTTTCGAGGTGTCCGGCGGCTTTTTCTCGGGCATGAGCGCGAATAGCTCGGCCTCGCGGCGGGTGAAGACGCGCGCCGCCACATGGACGCCGGCATGGGCGATGTCATAGCCGTTGAGAATGGCGCGCACCTGGGCCGAAACCTTTTCGCCGTCGATCAGGCCGTTCCATACAGGCTCGCCGGGAACCCAGTCGGATTCGAGGCGATGGGCATGACCGCCTTCGGCAAAGCGCACCAGCAGCGCCCCTTCGCCGGAGTCAATTTCAATGTCGTAGCGCTCCCTGCCGAGAATGACCGAGCGGGCGCTTTCGAACATTACGGGCCTGCGGGCCGGCATCTGCCCGGAAATCTGGCGCTTGCGCTCGTTGCCGAGATTGTCGACGAAAGCGGCGAGCGCCGCCAGCCTGTGAGCGACTTCTCCCTGCGCCACCAGCGGCGAAAAGCCGTCCGGATATTCCTCGGCGATGAAGCCGGTGGACAAATGGCCGGAGCGCCAGCGCGGGTGCTGCATCAGCGACGACAGGAACGGAATGTTGTGGCGTATGCCGTCGATGTAGAAGGCGTCGAGCGCCTGCGCCTGCGCCTCGATGGCGGTAAGGCGGTCGCCGGCGTGGGTGACGAGCTTGGCGATCATCGGATCGTAATAGATCGAGATTTCGCCGCCCTCGAAGACGCCGGTGTCGTTGCGTATGGTCACGCCTTCGGCGCGGCCTTCCGGCGGCGGGCGGTATTTGACCAGCCTTCCGGTCGAGGGAAGGAAATTGCGCACTGGGTCTTCCGCATAGATGCGGCTTTCGACCGCCCATCCCTTCAGATGCACGTCGTGCTGCTTGATCGCCAGTTTTTCGCCCGCGGCGGAGCGGATCATCTGCTCGACCAGATCGACGCCGGTGATCAGCTCCGTCACCGGATGCTCGACCTGCAGGCGTGTGTTCATTTCGAGGAAGTAAAAACTCTTGTCCTGGCCGGCGACGAATTCGACCGTGCCGGCGGAATCGTAATCGACCGCCTTGGCGAGCGCGACCGCCTGCTCGCCCATTTTCTTGCGGGTCCCCTCGTCCAAAAGCGGCGACGGCGCCTCTTCGATCACCTTCTGGTTGCGGCGCTGGATCGAACATTCGCGCTCGCCGAGATAGATGACATTGCCGTGCTTGTCGCCCAGCACCTGGATTTCGATATGGCGCGGATTGACGATGAATTTCTCGACGAAGACGCGGTCGTCGCCAAAACTGCTCTTGGCTTCGGACTTGGCGCGGGCGAAACCTTCGGCGACTTCCTCGCGGTTTTGCGCGATGCGCATGCCCTTGCCGCCGCCGCCGGCCGAAGCCTTCAGGATCACGGGATAGCCGATGCCATCGGCGATTTTCACCGCCTCTTCCGGCGTCTCGATGACGCCGAGAAAGCCGGGCACGGTGTTGACCTTGGCGGCATTGGCGAATTTCTTCGATTCGATCTTGTCGCCCATGGCTTCGATCGCCCGCACATTGGGGCCGATGAAGACGATATTATTGGCCTTCAGCGCCTCGGCGAAGGCGGCGCGCTCGGACAGGAAGCCGTAGCCGGGATGCACCGCCTCGGCGCCGGTGCTCTTGCAGGCGTCGATGATTTTCTCGATGACCAGATAGGATTCGGCCGCCGCAGGCGCGCCGATATGCACGGCCTCGTCGGCCATTTCGACATGAAGCGCGTCCTTGTCGGCCTCGGAACAGACGGCAACGGTCTTGATCCCCATCTTCCGCGCTGTCTTGATGACGCGGCAGGCGATCTCGCCGCGATTGGCGATAAGAATTTTCTTGAACATTCAGGCCCCGGAACGGAACGAAAGACGGCCTTGACTTCAAGGCGTTGCGTCGCATTGCGTTTTATGGGAAGTCGCGGCCACAGTCCAGCCAACAAAGGGCTGACAACCTTCGGCTAAACCGCCGCGGCGGCGGCTTTCGCGCCCTGAGCGGCGGCGGCGAGCGCCGCCTTGATCGCCGGCGCGGCGGCGCGGGCGCGCACCGCCTCGATGAACCATTGCGGCGCGCGATGCGCCTCGGCGAGGACGTTGGCGAGAAGCGCGAGCGCGGCCGCAGTCCCGGCCGCGTCGGCCTCCTCCAGCAGCCATTCCGCCTGTTCGGCGTCGACGATTCCCGCCGGACGCGACTGCCAGACGACGTGATCGGTGAGGGAGCGGACGAAATATTCCGTCCATTCCGGACTGCGCGCGCCCTTCTGGGCGCGATCGAGCTCGAACAAGGCGCGCGCCTCGTCGCGGCTGAGCGCCGCTTCCTCGAACAGAGCGCGGCGCAATTGCCGCACCTCCGAGGCGGAGAGGTTTTTCCCGGCGCGCGCCAGGCCGGCGATGAAAACGCTCCGCTCGTCGAGGGCGCTGAACCCGAAAAGGCAAGGATTGGCGGCGCCAAAAGACATCATTCGCGACTCCGAAGTCGCAAAAGGTTAATCCGCGCGAGATTGATCGAATGTGAATGGATAGAGTGAATAGTTGGAAAGGTTAATCAATCGTCGCTGCGGGAAAAGGCGCGGCGATGATAGAGCAGGCCGGCGCCGGCGTCGCGATGGGTGACGGTCTCGACCGCGCCCAGGAAAATGTGATGGGTCGCCACGTCCCGGACCTCGATAAGGCGGCAATCGAAAACGGCCAGCGCGCTCTGCAGCACAGGCGCGCCGGTCTTGCCCGGCTTCCACAGGCCGTGGGTGAATTTCTGGTCGAAATGCTCATGCGTCCGGCCGGCGAAAATTTCCGCCAGCGGCCGGTCGGCGACGGAAAGAGTGTTGACGCTGAAGACGCCGTTCTCGATGAATCGCGGCGCCGAGGGGGAATGGCGGGCGACGCAGACGAGCAGGGTCGCGGGCGCGTCCGAAACCGAGGCGAGCGCCGTCACCGTCATGCCGGCAAGGCCCGCCGGCCCATCGCAGGCGATGAGGTGGACGGGCGAAGCGATTTCGCTCATCGCGTCGCGATAGGCCTTGGGTTCGAGCATCTAAACCTCGTTTGCGCGCGGGCCGCCGCTCGCGCGCGGAACCCGCCTCATAACCGCAAGCGGCGCGCGGGAAAAGGCCGACGGCCAAATTTCTTGCGGGAAAGGGCGCGACTTTCGGTCGTGGCCAACCCGCGTTGGCCACCGGGCCCGCCGCTGGCGGGGCTTCTCGATCAATCCGGCCGTTTCCCTGCCCTGCGACTGGCGAAAGCCGGCGCCGCTCCCTAAGTGGAGTTAAGAGCCACGGAAACCATCGGTCTGGGAGGGCAAGAACATGTCCAGAACCATCGCCACTTTCCTCGCTTTCTCCGTCGCATCCGGCGGATTCGGCGCCGGCGTCGTCCAGGCCGCGCCCATAGCGCCCAATGCGGCGGCGCTTGGAGCGCCCCAGGGCTATATCGAGACTGTCGCCAGCAAGTCGAAACATCATTACAAGCATCGCCATCATTACAAGCGTCGCCATCATGCCCGGCGTCATCGGCATTACCGGCATTACCGGCGTCACTATTATTACAACGGCTACGGACCGAACGCCGGGGCGGCGTTCTTCGGCGGCCTTGTCGGGGGCCTGTTCCTCAATCCCTGCCTTTATTATGGCGGCTGCTATTATTACGGTTACGGCTACCCCTATTACGGCGGCTATTACGGTTACGGCTATCCCTATTATGGCGGCTATTACCGCGGCTACCGCCACTATGGCCGCTATGGCGGGTGGGGCCGCGGCCATTGGGGCCATGGCCATTGGGGCGGCCACCGCGGCTTCCACGGCGGCGGCTTCCACGGCGGTCATCGGGGCGGATTCCACGGCGGCCACATGGGCGGTTTCCATGGCGGCCACGGCCATCGCTGATCGCTCGGCGCCGGCCCCCGCCGGGGGCTGGTTCTTGTAGGAATTTTACCGGCGGGCTTGCGCTCCGCCCCGGTGAGGCTGGCTTTGGCGCGCCGCTCCCCTATATCATTGAGAAAGGGAGGCAAGAGCCATGAGCGAGCGCGGTCCGGTCTGCGACGCCAGCGACGAAGCCAAATATGTGCGGCTGAGCGAAGGGGCGCGGCCGTTTACCCGGCAGGAAGCGGAGCTTTTCCAGCGGGATTTGCGCCAGGCCCGCGACGCGGAAGGGGACCTGTCCACCCGCCCCGCGGATGCGAGCGTCGAATTGCGGCGCGCGACTTTCGATAAATGGCGGCTGGTCCACCATTGGACGCGCCATCATCCCTATCGCGACAATCCGCGCCAAAGCCGCCCCGATCAATGGCGCGCGGCGCTCGACCATTTCCGGCCCCTGCGCGACGGCGAACTGATCGACTGGCTCCTTCTGCAGATCGACGTGGCGACCAATCTCACCAGGGGCGTGCAGGACATGCGCCCGCGCGACCCCGGCCCCACCTGGCTCGTCACGCTGGAATATATCGCCAATCGCAAGCGCAAGGCGCTGGCCGTGCTGCATTGGGCGGAAGCGGCGGAAAAGGAAGGCTGTTTCACCGTCGATTCCGACTGGCACGCGACAAGCGCCGCCATTCTCGGCCGCCATCCGAGCAATTTCGAACGCGGCGACGGCGGCCACGAAAACGTGCCGTTTATCATCGGGGACGACAATTAGAACGTCCTCCGACCAGAAGCGGGCCTTTTCCCGTGGCGGGGTTTCGCAATCGCCGTATTGCCCAGCTTACTTCGAGGCGGGCCGAAATGCGCTACGTCGATGGAATAGACTTCTACAGCGCATAAGCTTGGACTGTTGCAGCGCAAAATGATGTTTTGTCGCAACACCCGTCTGGAAAAACGTTCGATTCCCGAAATAGGTATTGCGGCTCGAGGCCTCTTCCAGAACGATTAGATTAAACGGATTCTTTTTTGAGGCGGGAGCGCAATCGAAATGTGCCGAATTCTTCTAACTGCCGCGGCCATCGCGTCTCTCTCGACCGTCGCCTTCGCGGGCGACCCCGCCTCTACAGGAGGGCCGCCGGTTTCCGTCCCGTCGCCCGGGATGACGTGGACCGGGCTTTATGTCGGCGGCTTCGGCGGCTACGGCTGGAGCTCCTCCCAATGGAGCCTTCCGTTTTTCGG
The DNA here is from genome assembly GCA_964425315.1 of uncultured Rhodoblastus sp. GTDB lineage: Bacteria > Pseudomonadota > Alphaproteobacteria > Rhizobiales > Beijerinckiaceae > Rhodoblastus. The sequence continues at coordinate 3,901 of CAYRNB010000037.1, read as the reverse complement.
CGAGGACGAGGCCATCGTCGGCGGCCCTAACATAAATTTCAATAGTCTGGGCTCGGGCGATCTCAGCGGCGCCTTTGGCGGCCTGCAGATCGGCTATGATTACCAGATGTATCCCAATTGGGTGATCGGCTTCGCTGCGGATGTCGCTTTTGGCGGCGTCAGCGGTTCGATGCACAACCGCAATTCTTCGGTGTACTATCAGACAGGCAACAGCGGCTGCGCGACCTTTTACAGCAACCAGAGCGCGGATTGCAAAACCAACATCAACTTGATGGCCAATTTCACCATGCGGCTCGGCTATCTGATTCTGCCCGACACCCTGATTTACGCGAAGGGCGGCATCGGACTCGCCAATATCGAATACAGTGTCACCCGCGTCACCAACCAGACTTACGGGTGTGGCGGCTATCCGATCGGCTACGTTCATCCCAACTACAAAACGAACGGCGCGGTTGATAGCGGCCCAACGCTCGGCGCCGGCGTCGAACACAGGTTCACCGATAATATTTCCGCTTTCGTCGAATATGACTGGCTCAATATCAACGGCAACAACATAACGATGCGCAACAACAGCGGAGATTATTGCGTTTACAACTTCCCGGCGAACGTCAAAGTGAACGACGCCAACGTCATTAAGGCTGGCCTGAACTGGAGGTTCGGTGCTCCGCCGGCGCCTTGAGGCCAAATATTCAGCGACCGCAAAGCGCGATGAAAATTCAAGCCCGGCCTTGTGGCCGGGCTTTTCGTTTGCGTTCCGCTTCCCCGCCTTCCGCGCCACCCACGGTCTGTTCAGCGCGCAAACAAGCGACATTTATTCGGGCTGGGGAAGGTCCGATAAGAGTTGATCTTCGCTACCGCGAGGTTGCTGAAGCCTACGCCGGGGCTCGGTTGTCGCCGTCAGAACGGAATATCGTCGTCAAGCGCATCCGACGTCCGGCCACCGCGGTCGCTTGAGCCGCGCTCCATCGGCGATTGCCGGCCAAAACCGCCGCCGGAGGAATTGCCGTAAGCCCCCTCCTCGCCGCCGCGGCCGCGGCTGTCGAGAAGCGTCAGTTCGCCGCGAAAGCGTTGCAGCACGACTTCCGTCGTCCGGCGCTGGTTGCCTTCCTTGTCGGTGAATTCGCGGGTCTGCAACTGGCCCTCGACATAGATTTTCGCGCCCTTCTTGCAGTACTGCTCGGCCACGCGCCCCAAATTCTCGTTGAAAATCACTATATTATGCCATTCGGTCTTGTCCCGGCGCTCGCCCGTCGCCTTGTCGCGCCAGCTTTCGGTGGTCGCCAGCGAAAAGGTCACCACCGGATCGCCGGACGCGGTGCGCCGCACCTCCGGGTCACGGCCGAGATTGCCGATCAGAATGACTTTATTGACGCTGCCCGCCATGTAATCCTCGCTTTTTTCCGCCCCACCCTACACGTTCGAATCCGGCTTTTGCGCGCGAAAAACGCTTATCCACAGCCAGCCTTCAGACGTCATTGCGAGCGGAGCGAAGCAATCCATCGTTCGAGACGGCAGGCGCAAAACCGGCCGTGGATTGCTTCGTCGCTTTCAGCTCCTCGCAATGACGTCGAGCGCGGCTCTCATGTTCTGTTTATGTTCTAGACGACCGGCGCAAATCGTGCAAGCCTTAGCCGGTGGAATTCGCAGAATTCGGAGTTAAATAGAGCCGGACCGCGCCGCCGGAATTTTTCATGGACAAACCCACACCCAAGCCCAAGCGGGGCAAAAAGCCCCCTGCCCTGCGGAAAGCCGACCATTCGGCCGAAGAGAAAGCCTTGCGCATCGGCGAAGGCCGCGTGATTTCTTTGCGCGGCGCGCGCGAGCATAATCTCAAAAACATCGACCTCACCATCCCGCGCGACAAGCTGGTGGTCTTCACCGGCCTGTCCGGCTCCGGCAAGTCGTCGCTCGCCTTCGACACGATTTATGCTGAAGGCCAGCGCCGCTATGTCGAGAGCCTCTCCGCCTATGCCCGGCAATTCCTGGAAATGATGCAGAAGCCGGACGTCGATCATATCGAGGGACTGTCGCCGGCGATCTCCATCGAACAGAAGACCACGTCGAAAAACCCGCGCTCGACCGTCGGCACGGTGACGGAAATCCACGATTACATGCGCCTTTTGTGGGCGCGCGTCGGCATTCCCTATTCGCCCGCCACCGGCCTGCCCATCGAAAGCCAGACGGTGAGCCAGATGGTCGATCGCGTGCTGGCCCTGGCCGAGCGCAGCCGCCTCTATCTGCTGGCGCCGGTCGCGCGCGGCCGCAAAGGCGAATACCGCAAGGAAATCGCCGATTACATGAAGCGCGGCTTCCAGCGCGTCAAAATCGACGGCCAGTTCTACGACATCGCCGACACCCCGCCGCTCGACAAGAAGCTGAAGCACGATATCGACGTGGTGGTGGACCGCATCGTCGTGCGCCCCGACATGTCGGCGCGGCTGTCGGAGAGTTTCGAGACCGCGCTCGACCTCGCCGATGGCGTGGCGGTGATCGAATTCGCCGATAAAGCCGAGGGCAAGGCGCCGGAGCAGATCGTCCTTTCCTCGAAATTCTCCTGCCCCGTTTCCGGCTTTTCCATCGCCGAAATCGAGCCGCGGCTCTTTTCATTCAACAGTCCGCACGGCGCCTGCCCGAAATGCAGCGGCATAGGCTTCGAGCAGAAGGTTGACGCCGATCTGATCGTCCCCAACCCCGAACTCACTCTGCGCAAAGGCGCCGTCGCGCCCTGGGCCAAATCCCCCTCGCCCTATTACGCGCAGACGCTCGAGGCGCTCGGCAAAACCTATAAATTCCGCCTCGACGACCGCTGGTCGCAGCTGTCCGAAACGGCGCAAAACGTCATCCTCTATGGCTCGGGCGAGGAGGAAGTGCGCTTTTCCTATTCCGACGGCATGCGCGCTTATGAGGTGAAAAAGCCGTTCGAGGGCGTGATCCGCAATCTGGAGCGGCGCTATCTCGAAACCGAAAGCGAATGGGCGCGCGAGGAAATTTCGCGGTTCATGTCGGCGAGCCCCTGCGACGCCTGCAATGGGCTGCGCCTCAAGCCGGAAGCGCTGGCGGTCAAGATCGACATGCGCCATATCGCCGAGATTTCCGAACTCTCGGTGCGCGAAGCGCAGAAATGGTTTTCCGTCCTGCCGGCAAAACTCGACGCCAAGCGCAACGAGATCGCCGCCCGAATCTTACGCGAGATCGACGAGCGCCTGAAATTTCTCGTCGATGTCGGGCTCGACTATCTCACCCTTTCCCGCGCTTCCGGCACGCTTTCGGGCGGCGAAAGCCAGAGAATCCGGCTCGCCTCGCAGATCGGCTCCGGCCTCACCGGCGTTCTCTACGTCCTCGACGAGCCCTCGATCGGCCTGCACCAGCGCGACAATTTCCGCCTGCTTGAAACTTTGCGGCGGCTGCGCGACCTCGGCAATTCGGTGATCGTCGTCGAGCATGACGAGGACGCCATTCTCGCCGCCGATTATGTCGTCGACGTCGGCCCCGGCGCCGGCGTGCACGGCGGCGAAATCGTTGCGCAAGGGACGCCGGCCGACATTCTGGCGGACGAAAACTCCCTCACCGGCGCCTATCTCACCGGCCGGATGCAGGTCGCCGCGCCGAAAAAGCGGCGCAAGCCCGAGGCCGGCCGCAGATTGCGGCTCGTCGGGGCGCGCGGCAACAATCTTCAGAGGGTCACGGCGGACTTCCCGCTCGGCCTCTTCACCTGCATCACCGGCGTCTCCGGCGGCGGCAAGTCGACGCTCGTCGTCGATACGCTTTACAAGGCGGCGGCGCGGCGGCTCAACGGCGCGCTCGAACACCCGGCGCCCTATGACGCGCTGGAAGGTCTGGAGTTGATCGACAAGGTCATCGACATCGACCAGTCGCCGATCGGCCGCACGCCGCGCTCCAA